>CAYMGL010000137.1:0-7251 GCA_964389945.1 uncultured Actinomycetota bacterium | reverse complement strand
GCAGCGTCGGCACGTCGCCCTCGACGATGCGGCGGGCGAGGCCCTCGACGATCGCGGTCTTGCCGACACCGGGCTCCCCGATCAGGACCGGGTTGTTCTTCGTCCGGCGGACCAGGACCTGGATGACGCGCCGGATCTCCTCGTCGCGGCCGATGACGGGGTCGAGCCGTCCCTCGCGGGCGAGGGCGGTGAGGTCGCGGCCGTACTTGTCCAGCGCCTCGTAGGTGTCCTCGGGGTCCTTGCTGGTGACCCGCTGGGTCCCGCGCACCTCGCGCAACGCCTCGAGGACGGCCCCGCGCTCGACACCGAGGTCGGCCAGGAGCTTGCCGGCGGCGCCCTCGGCCTCGAGCAGGGCCAGCAGGAGGTGCTCGGTCGACAGGTACTCGTCGTTGAGCTGCTGCATCTCGCGCTCGGCCTGCTCGATCACCGCGCCCAGCGGTCGCGACAGCCGCGTCGCGCCCGTCGAGCCATAGGCGGCCGGCAGCGCGTCGAGCGCCTCGAGCGTCCGGCTGCGGACGGTCGTGGGCGTGACGCCGAGTCGCTGCAACAGCGGCAGCACCACGCCGTCGGCCTGCTCGAGCAGCGCGAGCAGCAGGTGCAGCGGTCCGATCTCGGTGTGGTGGCGCTCGGTCGCGACACCGCCGGCACGCTGCAGTGCCTCGGTCGTGCGTCGGGTGAAGCGGTCCTGGTCCACGGTCGTGCCTCCTGGCCCTGGTGGTGCGGGAGCGGGCCACCGACGATGGTGCGGGCCGGAGCCGGGGCTGACAAGGGCTCGAGGTCCTGTCGAGGCAGGGATGCTGTGGCGTTCGTCGTCCACGAGTCTGCGTCGGTTCGGCGCAGACCCGGCCAGCCTCAGGTCCGGGCCGCCACGAACTCCTCGACGGTGATCACGTCGTCCGCCGGGGGCGCCTCGACGGTTGCGTCCGTGTCGACCTCCAGCACGTCGACCTCGAGCAGGAACGCCGACCCGTCCCGGTCGAGCTCGACCTCCAGGCGGCGTACGAAGCCGTCCTCGCCGACGTAGGCATGCACCTCGAGCACCCGGTCGCGCTCGGCCCCGACGAAGAGGTCGGCACCCACGCCGGCGATCTCGAGGGCTCGACCCAACGGGACCGTCGCGACGTAGTGGGTGGTGGCCTCGCCGGCGATGAACTCGGTGTCGTCGAGCGCGGCCACGGCGGTCGCGTCGTCGACGAGGGCCAGCGCCTCACCGGGCGACCCCAGGCGAGCCCGGGTGACCAGGTCGCCGACGTCCGACGAGCCGTCGTCGATCGGGGCCCGCAGCCACGACGCGTCCACGTCGGCGCTCGCGAGGAACGCCGGCCACTGGACGTAGGCGAGGTCGTCGATGACCCGCACCTCGACCTCGGCATCGGTCGCGCCGTACACGGCGGGCAGCTCGCCGCGGATCGTCATCGTGACCTGCGTGGCACCGCCGTCGCCGATCACGGCCTCGCCGATCACACCGTCGGTCGCCGCCGGCGAGGCGGCACTGGCGCTGAACGCGACGCGCCCCTCGCGTCCGCGCGTGGCGTCGACGGCCTCGTCCAGTGCTGCTGCCGCCTCGTCCGAGCCCTCCACCACGACCGTGCCGTCGAGGTCGTCGACGACGACCGTGGTGTCCTCGTCCTCCTCGGCGACCACGACCGAGTCGGCGTCCTCGACGACGTCAGCGGCGTCCGTCCCGTCGTCGGCGTCGCAGCCGCCCAGGGCGAGGGCGAGTGACAGCACGACCGCGCTCGTGGCGAGGGTCCGTGCACGTGGGGCTGGCATGGTGTGTCTCGTGGTCTGGGTGCGACCGGACACATGCCTCGTCCACCGACGCCACATGCGTGAGCGCACACCTACCTTCCCCCCACATGACCGGACGGCAGGCTGCACGCCATGCGAACCATGATCTTCAGCGCCCGCGCCTACGACCGTCGCTCGCTGACGCAGGCCGCCGAGGCGGACGACCTCGACCACGAGCTGGTCTTCGTCGACCACCACCTCGACGAGCACACGGCGCTGGCGGCCGACGGGTTCGACGCGGTCTGCGCGTTCGTGAACGACGACCTCTCGCGACCGGTGCTCGAGGTCCTCGCAGACCGCGGCGTCCGCATGGTCGCCATGCGGTGCGCCGGCTACAACAACGTCGACCTGGACGCGGCGAACGAGCTGGGCATGACCGTGGCCCGGGTGCCGGCCTACTCGCCGTACGCCGTCGCCGAGCACACTGTCGCACTGATGCTGGCCCTCGACCGGCGCATCCCGCGGGCCGCGGCACGGGTCCGCGAGGGCAACTTCAGCCTCGACGGGCTGCTCGGGTTCGACCTGCGGTCACGGCGGGTCGGGATCATCGGGACCGGCAAGATCGGCATGATCGTCGCTCGGATCCTGCGCGGCTTCGGCTGCTCGCTGCGGGCCTACGACCCGTACCCCGCCGACGAGGTCCGCGACCTCGGCGTGCGCTACGTCGACCTCGACACCCTGCTCGACGAGTGTGACGTCATCACCCTGCACTGCCCGCTCACGCCCGAGACCCACCACGTCCTGGACGCGGCGGCGTTCGCGAAGATGAAGCGCGGCGCGATGGTCGTCAACACCTCGCGGGGTGGCCTCGTCGACGCCCCCGCGCTGGTCGAGGCGCTGAAGTCGGGCCAGGTCGGCTCGGTCGCGCTCGACGTCTACGAGGAGGAGGGCGACCTGTTCTTCGAGGACCTCTCCGACACGATCATCGACGACGACGTCTTCGCCCGGCTGCTCACGTTCCCCAACGTGCTGATCACGGCGCACCAGGCGTTCTTCACCGAGGAGGCCCTGCAGGCGATCGCCGAGACCACGATCCGCAACCTCGACGCCTTCGCTGCTGGGCAGCGCGCCGGCACCGAGCTGACCCGGCCGGCCGGGGACGACTGAGCAGCGTCAGGTCGAGGCTGGCTGCCTCGGTGGCCGCCGCCTCATCGTGCGGTGGGGCTCCATCTCTCCGCGGGTCGCCGGGACGACCTCGTAGCGGTGGCTCTGGTGGGCGGCCTCGACGTCCGTCTCGAGTCGGCGGGCGAGGGTGCGCACCATGTCCTCGAGCTCGCGGACGCGACCGCGGGCGGACTCGAGCTTCTCGCCGAGGTCGAGGACCACCCGCACGCCGGCGAGGTTCAGCCCCTCCTCGGTCGTGAGGTGGCGGATGAAGCGCAGGCGGTCGATGTCGGCCTGCGAGTACCGGCGGGTGTTCCCCCCGGTCCGGGCTGGCTCGATGAGGCCCTCCCGCTCGTAGGCGCGCAGGGTCTGCGGGTGCAGGTCGGCGAGCTCCGCCGCGACGGAGATGACGTAGACGGCCTCGTCGTAGGCCGGACCGCGCTGCCCGAAGGCCCCGCGGGGCTGGCGGCGCTGCGGCACCGACCGGACGCCGTCGGAGGCGTCGGCGACCGTCTGGGCGACGCCACCGATCGTCTCGTCGCTGTCGACGACCTCGTCGGGATCGAGGAATCGCTGCTCACTCATCGTCGGCTCCGTTCCGGGCCCGGCGGAAGAGTTCCTCCCGGGCACCGTGGTCGTCGAGCGACGCGAGCTGCTCGATCAGTTGCTTCTGCTTGCGGTTGAGACGCTCCGGCACGACCAGGTCGACCGTGACGAGCAGGTCCCCGCTGGCGTTGCCGCGGGTGGGTGCACCCTCGCCGCGGATGCGGAAGGTCCGGCCGTCCGCGGTCCCCGCCGGGACCTTGATGGTCTTGCTCCCGCCGCTCGGCGTGGGGACCGTCAGCTTGGTCCCGAGCGCGGCCTCGGCGTAGGAGACGGGCACGCGCATCGTGACGTCGTCCCCGCGGCGGCCGAACACCGGGTGGCGTTCCACGTGGATGCGGACCAGCACGTCGCCGGCCCGGCCTCCGTTGGCACCCGCGCCCCCACGACCCGGCACGCGGATCACGGCACCGTCCTTGACGCCGGCCGGGATCTTCACGGTGAGCTCGCGTGGCTGCATCGTGGTCCCGGTGGCCCGGCAGGTCGGGCAGGGGTCGGTGATCTCTGTGCCCTTGCCGCCGCACTGGGGGCAGGGCTGGGCGAAGGCGAACGGTCCCTGGTCGACCGCGACCTGGCCGCTCCCGCCACAGCGGGAGCACTGCACGGGCCGTGTGCCGGGGGCGGCACCGCTGCCGTTGCAGGTCTGGCAGGGCGCCTCGGCGTTGATCCGCAGCTTGGTGCGGACGCCGGCGAGCGCGTCGTCGAACGACATGTGGACGTCGGCCTCGAGGTCGCGGCCACGTCGGCTGCGCGACCCGCGACGGGTCGTCGTCCGCATGCCGCCACCGGCCTGGTTGAACAGCTGGCTGAGGATGTCCTCGAACCCACCGGCTCCCGCGGCCCCGCCGGGGAACCCGCCACCGAAGCCACCGGCACCGAAGCCGCCGGCACCCGCACCGAGACGGCGCAGCTCGTCGTACTCGCGCCGCGTCGCCTCGTCACCGATGACCGAGTAGGCCTGCCCGATCTCCTTGAAGCGCTGCTCGGCCTCGCCGTCCCCGGGGTTGGCGTCGGGGTGGTTCTCGCGGGCCAGCTTGCGGTAGGCCTTCTTGATCTCCTCCTGCGACGCGTCCTTGGACACACCGAGGACCGCGTAGTAGTCGGTCTCGAGCCATTCACGCTGCGGTGCCATCGGTGCCTCCTTCCTGGTGTCGTCGCGGGTCGTCTGTCGGGGTCACTGCCGGACGGTCACCATGGCCGCGCGCAGGACCCGGTCGCCCTGGACGTAGCCGGGCCGCAGGACCTGGGCGACCTCGGGCTCGTCCACGGGTTCGTCGGCCGGGACCTGCTGGACGGCCTCGTGCCGCGTCGCGTCGAAGGGCACGTCGGCGGCGTCGATCCGCTCGACCCCGGCGGCGACGAGCACGTCGACGAGCTTGCGGCGGATCGCGGTGATGCCGGCGGCGAGTCCCTCGTCGGAGGAGTTCTCGGCCACGGTCACGGTGCGATCGAGGTCGTCGATCACGTCGAGCAGCTGCTTGGCGAGGTCACCGACCCCGGCCTGCCGGGCGCCTGCCGCCTCACGGGCACTGCGCCGACGGAAGTTGTCGAACTCGGCCCGCGACCGCTGGAGCGCGTCGAGGTAGTCGTCGCGGTCGTGCTGCGCCTCGTCCAGCGCCTCGAGCAGCTGGCCGGGGCTGCGGCCGTCCTCGTCCGCGCGCTGCTCCCAGTCCGGCTGCTCCTCCTCGGCGAGCTCGGTGCCGGTCGCACCACCGTCATCCGCGGTGTCGGTCGTCGCGACGTCGTCGTCCTCTGGCTCGGTCGGGTCGTCGACCGGGGCCTCCGCCGGGGGCGGGGCCTCGGAGGTGGTGTCGGTCTGCTGCTGGTCGGTCACGGTGTTCCTCGGCGGGGTGCGCGACGGCGGGGACGCGTGGTCCCCGCCGCCGCGGTGGGAGATGGGTGGCTGGTCAGCCGTTGCGGACCTCGATGCGGCGCGGCTTGGCCTCCTCGGCCTTGGGCACCTGGATCGTCAGGAGCCCGTCGCGGTGGGTGGCGGTGACGCCGTCCGGGTCGACCCGGTCGGGCAGGCGCACGGCGCGGTGGAAGCGCCCGAAGGAGCGCTCGATACGGCGGAAGCCCTCGCCCTCGCGGTCCTCGTAGAAGCGCCGCTCGCCGGCGACGGTCAGGACGTTCTCCTCGAGCGAGACCTCGACGTCGTCGACCGAGACGCCGGGCAGCTCGACGTGGAGCGTGAAGGCGTCCTCGCTCTCCTCGACGTCCAACGCCGGGGCCCAGGCGCCGGCCGTGGCCGGTGCGCTCGAGCCGCCGAACGCGTCGCCGAAGAGACGGTCGACCTCACGCTGGAGGCTCGACAACTCGCGGAACGGATCACGGCTGCGGGTGGTCAGTGCGTTCATCATCGTCAACTCCTCCCTGTGCTGGGGGTTTGCGGGGAGCTGGAGGGCCGGTCGCGTCAGACGCGGGGGTCTGGGGCGGCAAGCCCCCCAGCGGGGGTCTGGGGGCTGGCCCCCAGAGGGAATTGCTCAGCTCTCGCCGGCGTCCTGGTCGTCGCCCTCGTCGATGATCTCGGCGTCGACGACGTCGTCGTCGGTCGGGACCTCACCCGCGTCGGCGCCGGGGGCACCGGTCGGTGCGTCCTCCGACTGGTAGATCGCCTGTGCGAGCTGCTGGGACTTCTCGGCGAGCGTGGACATCTTCTCCTTGACCGCGTCGGCGTCGGGGCTGTCGCCCTTCATCGCCTCCTTGAGGTCGCCGAGGGCCTGCTCGATGTCGGCGCGGACACCCGCGTCGACCTTCTCGCCGTACTCGTCGAGCGACTTCTCGGTCTGCCACACCAGCTGGTCGGCCTGGTTGAGGAGCTCGACCCGCTCGCGGCGCTTGGCGTCCTCCTCCGCGTGGGCCTCGGCGTCCTTGATCATCGACTCGATGTCCTCCTTGGGGAGGGCCGAGCCGCCGGTGATCGTCATCGACTGCTCCTTGCCGGTGCCGAGGTCCTTGGCGGACACGTGCACGAGGCCGTTGGCGTCGATGTCGAAGGTCACCTCGATCTGCGGGACGCCGCGGGGCGCCGGCGGGATGTCGGTGAGGTTGAACTTGCCGAGCGACTTGTTGTCGTTCGCCATCTGGCGCTCGCCCTGCAGGACGTGGACCTCGACCTCCGGCTGGTTGTCGGCAGCGGTCGAGAACACCTCGGACTTGCGCGTCGGGATCGTCGTGTTGCGCTCGATCAGCGAGTGCGTGATGCCGCCCTTGGTCTCGATGCCGAGGCTGAGCGGGGTCACGTCGAGGAGCAGGACGTCCTTGACGTCGCCCTTGAGGACACCGGCCTGGAGCGCGGCGCCGACGGCCACGACCTCGTCCGGGTTCACGCCCTTGCTCGGCTCCTTGCCGGCGAGGTCGGCGACGAGCTCCTGGACGGCCGGGATGCGGGTCGAACCACCGACGAGGATGACCGAGTCGACCTCGCCCTGGCTGAGGCCGGCGTCCTTGACGGCGCGCTGGAAGGGGTCACGGAGCTTGTCCAGCAGGTCACTGGTGAGCTCGTTGAACTTCGCCCGGCTGAGCGTCTCCTCGAAGTGGAGCGGCCCGGCGTCGGTGACCGACAGGAACGGGAGGTTGATCGTCGTCGACTGCGTCGTCGAGAGCTCGATCTTGGCCTTCTCGGCGGCCTCCTTGAGGCGCTGCAGGGCCATCTTGTCGCCCGACAGGTCGAGGCCGTGGTTGCCCTTGACGGTCTTGACCATCCAGTCGATCAGGACCTGGTCCCAGTCGTCACCACCGAGCTGGCTGTCA
>CAYMGL010000136.1:0-7264 GCA_964389945.1 uncultured Actinomycetota bacterium | reverse complement strand
CCATCGGCACCCCGGGGAACACGCAGTACGTGAGCATCGTGATCGCCGGGTTGTCGTAGGCCTTGTCGAGGATCTGGAGGTTGGTGTCCCCGAGTCGCTCGTTGATGTAGAGCTTGGGGCTGACCTGCGTGCCCCGGCGCAGCGTGTCGTGGTTGGCACAGCCCGAGATCCAGTTCGACCCGTGGTGCATGATCTGCCGGATCCGCCACCACGACCGCAGCCAGAACCCGTAGACGAACGGGGTGTTGTGGGCGAACGTGAGCGGCCCCCACTGGAACACGTCGTCGTCGAGCTGGTCCTCGATCACGGCGCGGTAGGTCGACGACAGCTCCCAGTCGGGCTGGGGCCACGGTCGGCCGTCCTCGAAGACCATCCAGGGGCGGTAGCGGCAGCCGGCGACCTCGTTGACGACGTCCGACATCTCCTGGAGGAACGCGTCGTCGTGGCGCAGCTCGCGCGCGTCGGCGTCGTAGTACTTGAAGTCCTGGGCGCCGTCGACACGCACGCCGTCGAAGCCGACGTCGACCCGGCGCCGCTGCATCTCGAGCAGCAGCGCCCGCACGAACGGCTGCTGGTAGGCCATGTCCTGGCCGTACATGTTGGGGCCGGCGAACCACTCGTCGTCGAGGATCCGCAGGCCCTGGTTGTCGCTGTGGCCGTACACGACGTCGGCGACGAGCTGGATCGGCCCGGACGGGAACGTGTGCAGCGTCGCGGCGAGGTCGACCAGCTCGTCGGGCCGGCCGGACTCGAGCAGCGTCGGGTTGACCGCAGCGCTGCCGGCGATGACGACGTCGTAGCCCCAGTTCGTCGTGTCCGGGCGGCGCAGGTCGACGCGCACCTCGTCGGCGTCCGCGTCGTCGAGGTCGGTCCACGGGTCGGGGCCGGCCTCGTAGGTCGTGGTGGGCTCGACCGGCAGCAGCTGCACCGCGTCGTACCCGAGCCACGGCTGCTGGGCCGCGGTCGGCTCGTCGCCCGCCGCGACGGTCGCGGCCAGCTCCTCGAACCACCGGGTCAGGCTCGCGAGCGTGCCCCCGGCCGTCGCGGTCGGGACGTGGACCTGGAGGATGTTGGTGACCGGACCACGCTTGACGACGTCCGCGCCGCAGCGGTCGGGACCCGCGGTCTCGGCCAGGGCCGCCCAGTAGTCGCGGTCCGCGCGGGTGGCCCGGGTGGGGGAGAGGTCGTGCACCTCGGCCGGGGCGAACGCACCGAACGGGAGCGAGGAGGCCATCGGGTCGAGAGCACGTCGCCACGTGCCCTGCCGGTCGCGGTAGGTCACGCAGTAGAAGCTGCCGACCGTGTCGCGCGTGCCGACGGTGACCCCGCCGAGCACCGCGCCGACCAGGCCGCGGTCGCGGCGCAGTCGCACGCGGGTGCGGCGGAAACGGACCGTCGAGCGCGCCGTCGTGAGGTCGAGGTCGTCGATCGGGTCCAGCACCTCGAGGAAGACGTCGGCGTCGGCGACCTGCTCCCGGACCAGCCGCGGCACCCACTGGAGGAACGACACCAGCCCGTCCGCCTGCGGCTGTGCACCCATCCGCGGCGCGAGGCGTCGCGCCAGGTCGTACCGGTCGTCCGCGGCACTCGCCTGGTCGCGTGCCCAGTCCGCGAACGCTGCGGTCGCGGCCTCGTCGAGGTGCGGTGTCGTGGCCATCGGCTCCCTCCCGGTCCTGTCATCGCGAGGATGCCACGTCGTGCGGCAGCCGCCCGTGGCCGCACGGCACGATGCGGGGGTGGGACCCGGTCTGCCCTAGCCTCCTCGCGTCGACCGACTTCAGGACGGACGTGGACCTCATCGCCCCGGGGCAGGACGACCTGCACCGCTGGCGGCCGGCCGTCCCGGCCGGTCATCCCCGCCACCCGATCCGGTCGTCGGACGCTGCTGCCGTCTGGAACGGCGTGGTGTGGAGCCGGCTCGGCCGGTGCGACCACGCCTGGGCGTGGTGGGACTCGGTCGAGGCGCCCGAGCTGCAGCCGTGGATCGCCGGCGAGCGCGGGCGGGTGCTGCGCGAGCTGGGCCTGCACGACCGGGCCGCAGAGGTGGAGGAGGCCGGGCTGACCGGTGCCCACGACCTCGTCGACGTCGTGCTGCTGCGCCTGTCGCTGGCCGCCGACGCGGTCGGACAGGGACAGGCCTCGGCCGCCCGGCGGGCACTCGGCACGGCCGGGTCACTCCTGGACGAGCTGCCCGACGACGAACGGGTCGCTCGCCAGCGGCTGCGGCGGCGGTGGATCGAGGTGGAGATCGCCCTGCTGACGGGTGCGGAGCCGTCGGAGGAGGGGCTGCCGTGGATGGAGATCAACGGTCCGGTCTTCCCGGCCGACCACGCCGCCGGGACCGACTTCCACAGTGCCAAGGGGCTGCTGTTCGCCGGCATCGTCCACGACGACGCACGGCTGCTCGCTGCTGCCGCCGAGCTCGCCCCGCCCATGCTCCTGTGGGCGATCGAGCTGGCCCGGGCGGACCGGGGCGAGGAGGGCGCCGAGCGGCGGGCGGTCGCCGCGTGGCGCAAGGTGGTCCCGCCCGACGAGATCGCCGAGGCCGTCGCCGCGACGGCCACGACACGTCGGCTCGAGGCCCTCAGCGCCTGAGTCGCCGCCTGACCGCGACGAGACCGACCATCGCGACGAGGACGAGGACGCCAGCCGTCGCGACGAGCGGGACCGTGCCGGTGGAGGCCTGTGCCGTGCGGCCGGACTCGTCGGTCACGACCACCTCGGTCGGCAGCGGCCACCGCGCGCGGGTGACCGGCAGCCGGAGTGGTCGGTCCGCAAGCACGAGACGGTCCGGGTAGGTCGTCGGCCGCGCCCCGCCGACCTGCACGGACACGAGCAGGGGCGCGTCGGCCGTGACCTCGGCCCGGGTCGCCGTGGCGTCGGTGACGATGGCGACGCTCGGACGCGTTCCCGCTGCACCCGGGAGCACCAGCGCCGCGGGTGCGACCGTCGTCGCCCCGGTCGTCCCGTCCGCCGGCCGCGCCTCGGCCACGACGAGCGTGGGGGCCGCGAGGTCCGTCACGACGACCCGCAGGCGTTCCCCCGGTCGCAGGCGGGCGCCGGCGGTCACGGTGCCGACGGCCTCCCCGGCGCCGACGGCGACCGCCCCGTCGTCCGCCACCTCCGGTCGTGCCAGTCGTGGCGTGACCACGACGTCGTCCGCCGCGTCGGCACCGAGGACGACGTCGAGCTCGGCGCGGCCGTCGGGGGCGCGCACGGCGGCAGGGCCGATGGTCAGGTCACTGCCGGCAGCGTCGGTGACCTCGATCGCCGGCGCGCCGGTGGTCGCGCGCGCGACGGCGGGTGCCGTCGTCAGCAGCAGGACCACCGCGGCGGCGAGGGCGCGGTGCGGGCTGCGGGCGGGGCGGGTGGGCGGCACCGGGTCACCGTAGGCCCCCGGTAGCGTCCGGCCCGTGCTGCGCCGACCTCCCCGCCCCCGCACCGCGCCCGTCGTGGCCGCGGTCACCCTGGCCGTCCTGGTGACGGGCTGCGACCTCCCGTCGTCGGACGGCGGCCAGGTCGTCGTCACCACCGATGACCGCATCGAGGAGGTCCGCGCCGCGCGGGCGGCCCTGGCGGAACCCGTGCCGGCGCTCGCCGCCGAGGCCGAGCGGCTCGTGGCGGCCCTCGAGCGGGTCTGGACCGAGGAGGCCCCGGCCGCGGACCGTGCCGCCCTGGCCGAGTCCCTCCAGCTCGGCCCCTTCGACGAGGCCGTCGACGCGGTCGCGGGCGTCGAGCTCGAGGGTGATGGCCCGGACGTGGTCGAGGCCTCGGCGATCCTCGCGGACCTGCTGCAGGACGCCCGCGACCTCCGGGCCGTGGTCGAGGAGGAGCTCGCGTCGATCGTGGCCATGCCGCCGTTCGACGAGCAGCTGGAGGACCTGCTCGCCGGTTGGGACGCCCGCGGCTCCTACAGCCAGCAGCTGAACGCGTTCGACGAGCTCGCCGCCGACGCGGAGGAGCTCGCCACGGTCGCGGAGGGGCGCGACGCGACGCCCGCCTGCGTCGAGCTGTGGCCCCGCCGCAGCGAGGCCGCCACCGTCGTGGCCGAGCGCACGCGCGAGCTGCGGGCCCTGATCCGCGACCGCCGTGGGCAGGAGTTCGACGAGCTCCGCGACAGCTACCGCCAGGACCCGTACGGCACCGGCGGTCTCCTCGGCGAGCAGGACGCCGCCGCAGCGGCCGACTGCTGGGCCGACGGCTCGGCCGCGCCACAGGTCCTGGGAACGCTGGACGAGGAGGTGGCCGCACTCGGTGCAGCCCTGGACCCGGCCGACCTGCAGGGCTGAGCGAGCCGCACGGCCTCACCAGCGCACGTCCGGCCCGTGGTTACAGTCGCAGGCGATGGAGCAGTCACCCTCGCACGCCGACACGCGCCACGCCACCGACACCGGACGCGTGGCGATCCCGGAGATCGCCGAGCTCCTGCACCTGCAGCGCCCGACCGCGATCGCCGCGTCGGCCGTCGTGGTGCTGCTCGGCCTCGTCGTGTCGCTCGTGCTGCCGGCCGTCCTGCCACCGAACGCCCTCACGGGCTTCGTGGTCGGACTGCTCGCCCTCTTCGCCGCCGTCACGGCGGCCGTGGTGCTCGACGGCCGTGACCCGGTCGTGCGTGGCCCGCGACACCTCCGACGGGACGGCCACACCGTCCTCGCCCGCATGGCCGGCCCCGACCCGATCGACCACGCCGCGCCGGTCCTGGCAGCGCTGCAGCGCCGACTGTCGGAGCGCAACCACCTCAGCATCGCGGTCACCGGCACCGGGACGGACCCCTCCGAGCTGGCCGAGGCGCTCGGGCGCGGTGCAGCGGCGGCCGGGCACACCTCGCTGGTCATCGACCTCCGTGCGGCCGGGGCCCCCGGCGTCGCGGACGTCGGCGCCGGCACCGTGCGGCTCGGCGAGGCCGCGGCCCTCGCCGACGACCGCCCCTACGCCTGGATCGGCGCGGGTGCCGACCGCACCGCGGCCGTGACCGCCGCTGCCGGCGTCGCCCGGCGGCCCCCACGCGACCTCGAGCTGCTGCTCGTCGTGGCGCCCGAGGCCGTGACCCACACCCCGGAGCTGCTGCGCGCCTGCGACCGCACGCTCCTGCTCGTGGCGGCCGACACCCAGCAGCGCGCGATGGTCTCGGCCCGCCTGGACGCCCTCACGCGCGCCGGCGGGACCCCCGAGGCCGTCGTCGTCGGCGGCCTCCAGGTCGGCGCGGCCGACCAGGAGCTCGACGAGGTGGCCGCGACGCCGAACGCCGGGCGTGGGATCGGGGCGGCCTTCAGCGGCGCGGCCGCGCGTGTCGCACCGACGCCGTCGGCGCCGGACACCGCTGCGGACGACGAGCCCGCGCCTCCCGCCACCGAGCCGCCGCAGCCCGCCGATGCGACCGAGCACCGTCCCACGCCCTTCGCCACGGGCCGGGACGATGTCCCGTCGGTCCCGTCGGCCCCGGCGGCGGACCCGCCACCGGCCCCGCGACCGAGCACGCCACCGCCACCACCGCCGAGCGACGAGGCCCCCAGCGCAGGCGTGGCGTCCGAGGACGTCGACGTCTTCGCGCCCGCAGGTGATGACGCCCGCGGGGGCGAGGGCGCCGTCGACGAGCCTGTTACGCCGGTCGAGGTCGACGAGCCGGCGGACGCGGCCGAGGACGAGCTCTCGATCGACCTCACGGAGCTCGACGGCCTGCCCGAGGACCCGTCGGGCGACGAGTCGGTGGACGCGGCGGACGACGGGACCGCCGAGGCTGCGGCGCCCGCTGGTCGTCCGGCTGCGGACGGCGACGCGGAGTCGCAGGCGACCGACCCGGACGCGACCGGGCCGCTGCGCCCCATCGCGTTCCGCACGACGAACGGTGTCGAGCTCGATGGCTTCGCCGAGAGCGACCCGATGGTGACGACGGCCGCGCTCGAGCAGCTGCTGCACCGGCACGACGGGGACGCCTGACCACTCGGTCGTCCGGGCAGGTGCAACGTGGTTCCCTCCCGTGCAGCCCACCACCCCGGAGCTGTCGTTGTCCGCGCCACGCGCCCTCGTGCTCGCCCTGCTCGCCGCGCTCGTCGCCGCGTGCAGCGCCGGCGGCGGTGGTGGCGCGGGGCCGCTCGAGTGGCGTGACCTCGACCTCGTCGTGCCGAGCGGGTGGCAGGTGATCGAGCAGCGCGGTGACGTGCTGCGGATCGCGAACGCGGACCTGCGCGCCGATGACATCGAGGCGACCCCGGCCCTGCCGGAGGACCCCGCCACCAACGACGTCGTGGCCGTGCAGTTCACGACCGACCCCAGCAACGCCGACGCGTGGCGGTCGCTCATCGAGCAGGAGGGCGGCGACATCGAGGCGGACCGGCGCATCCAGCTCGACGGGATCCCCGCCACCTCGATCACGTTCAACTGGGTGACCAACAACGTGCCGACCCGGGAGCAGGTCGTCATCGTGCCGTCGCGCGAGCTGGTGCTGCTCCTGCAGCCGGTGCCGGTGCAGGGCCAGCAGAACGCCCCCGACATCTACCTGCGGCACGTGGAGGAGTTCCAGGCGATCCTGGACTCGCTCGACTTCGGCGCGCCGGTGGACGCCTAACGGCTGAGGCGCAGGTTGTCCGCGCGCCTCAGGCGCAGGTCGTCCGCGCGCCTCAGGCGCGACCGACCGAGTGGTAGTGGATCCCCGCGTCGCGCATGGCTGCGGGGTCGAAGACGTTGCGGCCGTCGATCACGATCGGGTAGCCCAGCAGCTCGTAGATCCGCTCGGGCGTGAGCTCGGCGAGCTCGTCCCACTCGGTCGCGACGATCGCGGCATGGGCACCGTCGAGTGCCGCCTCCAGGTCCTCCACGACCTCGTAGTCGGGGTGCTGCTGCTTGACCGCGCCGAGCGCGACAGGGTCCCAGAGCCGGACGTCGGCGCCCTCCTCGGTGAGTGCGGCCGCGATGTGCAGACCAGGTGCCTCACGCAGGTCGTCGGTGCCGGGCTTGAAGGCCGCACCGAGGATGGCGATGGTCTTGGACTCGAGGTGCCACAGCTCGCCACGGAGCTTCTCGACCGCGAGGTCGCGCATGCCGTGGTTGACCGCCCGCACCTCCTCGAGGATCTTGAAGTCCTCGCCGACCTGGCGGGCGAGGTGGATGAACGCGTCGACGTCCTTGGGGAAGCACGAGCCGCCGTAGCCGATGCCCGCGCGGAGGAAGTGCGGACCGATGCGGACGTCGTGGCCCATGCCCTCGGCCACCGTCTCGACGTCGGCGCCGACGCGTTCGCAGATCCGGGCGACCTGGTTGATGAACG
>CAYMGL010000135.1:0-7331 GCA_964389945.1 uncultured Actinomycetota bacterium | reverse complement strand
CGGTGATCGTGTCGGCGACGCGGTCGATCATCTGCTTGACCGAGCGCTCGCGCTGGTCGGAGCCGAGCTCACCCCGGAAGTACTTCTGGGCGACGATGACGGTCGACATCATCGACCACGTGCTCGGGAACTCGACGTTGCGCTGCTCGAAGGAGGTGGAGCCGTCCCGCCAGTTGGTCAGCACCGCGTCGCGCAGCTCCCACTCGACCTCGTCGTAGGGGTGGACGCCGTCCTTCGTGAAGTGACGCGTGAAGGTGAGGCCCTTCCTGTCGCCCTTCGTCGCGACGCGCACGCCCTCGGACGTGAGGTCGATGGTCGCGTCAGCGGGTGCTGCGGTGGTCTCTGACATTGCTCGGCTCCTGGGTCGCCGCGCTTCCGGGCCGCGGCGGTGGGTGGGATGACAGGGATGTGATTACAACCATGGAGGGGGCCTGCCGTCAACAAGGTTGGACGACCGATTTCCTCCCGTCCACCACCACGGCTAGCGGTTTCCCACATGGGCGAACACAACATGTAGTGGTAGCAGTGGGGGTCGCGGGCGTTCTCCACCCGGGACTGCACAGGCTGTCCACAGCCTGCGCACACATCGGATGCAGTGCTCGCTCTTCTGCAAGCGCGCGCTCAGCGCATCGGCCCGACGGCGCGCGCGCGTCGTGACCAGGGCCGGGTGACCCACAAGGACCAGTCCTCCGCCGCGCCCACCGTCGACCCTGCGTGCATCGCCACGCCCCGGGACACCTCTACGCTCCCGGGAGCCGAACCCAGGGAGGCGCACGTGGCCACGAGCGGCACGAGCGGTGGGGGCGACCCCCGCATCATTCCAGTGCCCGTCACGCTCGACCGCTCTGCCCAGTGGAGCTGGCGGCTGCTCGTGATCGGCGCCGCCGTCTACTTCAGCCTGATCCTGCTCGCGCGGCTGTCGGTGGTCATGCTCCCGGTGTTCATCGCGATCGTCCTGGCGACGCTCTGCGTCCCACCGGCCCAGCGACTGCAGCGCCGCGGCGTCCCCGACGGCGTGGCCGCCGGCATCGTCGTCATCGGCGGCCTGACCGCGATCGTGGCCCTGCTCGCGGCGCTGGCTCCCGGGTTCGTCGAGGAGATCGGACGCCTCCGCCCGACCGTCGAGGACGGGATCGACAGCCTCCTGGTCCAGCTGGAGAGCTTCGGCTACGACCGGGACCGCCTCGACGACCTGCTCGAACAGGCTCGTTCGCAGCTGTCCGGTTCCTCGTCGGCCATCCTCAGTGGGCTCGCCGGCGGCGTGGCAGCCGCACTGTCCGGCCTGGCGGGGATCGCCCTGCTGGTCGTGCTGCTGTTCTTCTTCGTCAAGGACGCCGACGACATCACCGGCTGGATGGTGAGCCGCCTACCGGACCGACACCGCGACGCCGCCACGGCCGTCGGCCGTCGCGCCTGGGAAGCGCTGTCCGGCTATGTCCGCGGGACGGCCGCGATCGCTGCGATCGACGCGATCGCGATCGGCATCGGTCTCGCGATCATCGGCGTCCCGCTGGTGCTGCCGCTCGCGGTGCTCGTCTTCCTCGGCGCCTTCCTGCCGGTCGTCGGTGCGCTGCTGGCCGGCCTGATCGCCGTGCTGGTCGCCCTGGCCGACGGTGGCCTGCAGACGGCCCTGGTCGTGCTCGTGCTCATCGTCGCCGTGCAACAGGTGGAAGGGAACGTCCTGCAGCCGATGATCATGCGTCGGGCGGTCGCCCTGCACCCGATCGTGGTCCTGACGGCACTCGCGGTCGGGGCGACGCTGGCCGGCATCGTGGGCGCGTTCCTGTCGCTCCCGATCGCTGCGGTGCTCGCCGCGGTCGGCAACGAGCTGCGGCTGCGCAACGAGGCGGCTGCCGATGAATCCTCGACAGCGAGCGGGGCGGCGCCTGCCTGAGGGCCGGTCCGGTACCCTCGCCCTTCGCGGCCAGCGGCCGCGTCCCCCGCAGGCGACACCATCGCGACGCCCGGGGAGGGGACGCCGTTTTGGCCATGTCGATGCAATCGACGACGGGAAGAGTCGAATGCCTGCTGTCCACCTGCGCGTGCTCACCTCCGGTGACGCCCACTGGGTCATGGAGGCAGACCGCCAGGCGGGTGACTTCGCCGCACGCATCGGCTGGGAGAGCCAGGCGAAGCTCGAGGCTGCGCTGGACGAGGGCCTGTGGGCCTCCGACGAGCGGTGGGCCTGGGCGATCGTCCGCGACGGCGACCCCATCGGCTTCGCCCTGGTGACCAACCTCCGCGGGCCCGACGCGGAGATGCAGATCCGCATCATCGCCGACGCGCGCGGGCGCGGGGCCGGTCGGGAGGTGCTGCGGCAGTTGGCCGACCACCACTTCGCCGCCAACCCCGGGGTCCGGCGCATGACCGGCCGCACGCACGAGCGCAACGTGCCCATGCAGCGGGCCTTCACCGCTGCCGGCTTCCGCATGGAGGCCCGCTACCGCGAGTCGTACCGCCAGCCGGACGGGACGGATGCCTCGGAGTGGGGCTACGCACTCACCCGTGCGGACTGGACGGCCGGGCGCCACCAGCACGACTCGGACGGCTACGACCTGCACGGTCGCACGTTCGTCGTCGAGGTCGGCCAGCACGACGACGACGAGCTGTGGGAGGGCACGCGTCTGCGCCTGCTCCAGGAGGGCCGACGCGTCCTGGCGAAGTACGACAGCGACGCCGTGCTCGACGGGGAGCTCGCCGGCATCCTCCTGCGCGACGTCG
This sequence comes from uncultured Actinomycetota bacterium, assembly GCA_964389945.1. Taxonomy (GTDB): domain Bacteria; phylum Actinomycetota; class Nitriliruptoria; order Nitriliruptorales; family Nitriliruptoraceae; genus JBFGFG01. Next base: position 4,610 of record CAYMGL010000135.1, on the reverse strand, counting down.
TCAGCTACCGCTTCGTCCACCAGGTCGGCGACGACCTCGTCCGCGGCGGCGGGCGCTTCCGCGTCCAGCGCCGCGGCGACGGGCGGCTCGAGCTGATCGACGAGTGGGAGTCCGACCACCACGCCGGCGGTGACCGCACGTTCGTCGAGGGCGCCTAGCCCGTCGTCACCGCGCACCACGTGCGCGCCGTGCCGGCACCGGCCCGTACCGTGCACGAGGTCCCCTCACCCACCACCCGACCGAGGTCTGCGTGCGCTGTCCCACGTGCGGGGCCGACGACGACAAGGTCGTCGACTCCCGGCCCGCCGACAGCGGCGGCGCCATCCGGCGCCGGCGTGAGTGCCTCACCTGCAACGAGCGCTTCTCGACCATGGAGCGGCCGATCCTGCCGCCACTGGACGTCCGCAAGCGCAGCGGCACCGTGCGCCCCTTCGACCCCGAGAAGGTGCGGCTCGGCATCGACCGTGCCAGCAACGGGCGCCTCGACGACGACGTGGTCGGCGACGCCGCCGCCGCGGTGGAACGCGGGCTGCGCAGCCTCGGGACCCGCGTGGTGACCAGCGAGCAGGTCGGGCTGGAGGTGCTCACCCAGCTGCGCGACCTCGACCCGGTCGCCTACGTGCGCTTCGCCTCGGTCTACAAGAACTTCGAGGGGCCCGAGGACTTCGAGCAGGAGCTCTCCGCGCTCCTCAAGGACGACCCGCCCAAGGACGTCTGACCCACCACGCCGCCCGCGCGTGAGGCGACCGTGGTCCGTGTCCTCGACCTGGCGACACGGAGAAGGGGCCGGCACACGTCGACCGCCCGGAGGACGGGTGCCGGCCCCGGCCGTGACGCCCCACCGTCAGGCCACGTCGCGCTGCTCCGTGCTCAGCCAGCCGGGAGGCGCAGGACCTGCCAGGCGTCGAGCTGGCCGCCGGCCACGCCGTTCAGCTCGGCGAGCTGCGCGACGTAGTCCCCCGTGCTCGTCTCGGCCGGGGCGTGGACGGAGGCCACGTCCCACAGCGTCTGCCCCGGCTGCACGACCACCGTCGTCGCGCTGGCTGGCACCGTCGCGGGACCCGGGGCCCCGACCGCACCGACGACGGCCTGCACGAGCACGACCACGACGGATGCCAGCACCACGAGCGCACCGATGCGGCGCCGCCAGGCCTGCAACGGCCCGGTCGGCGCCAGCGACGAGGCAGGTGCCTCGACGAGACGGAGGTGACGCCGGACGGGGCGGGCCGGCCGTGCGGGTGCGGCGCTGGAGGGGAGCTGCAGAGCGCTCATCGTGGGACCTCGGATCGGTTGGTGGCGGGTGACTGGGCGGTCGAGATCGCCGGTTCGGCGAGTGCGGTGGACCCTATGGAGCCCCTGTGACACTCCCCGCGGCGGGGCTGTCGGGGCGTGCGTCCGGTGCGACGTCCCGTCGAACGGCTGTTCGATGACGTGCCGCCACCGTGCCGAACGCGTGTTCGATCCGCAAGCCCGCCGGGTCTCCGGTCGAACACCTGTGCGCCCTGCGGGGCACGCCGCGCGAACCCGAACAGGTGTTTGCATCACACCCCGCTCGTGGGTATGGTCCGAACGCCCGTTCGCCCGCCCCGCGGTCGTCCGTGCGCACCGTCCGACCGCCACCACCCCGCCCACGCGTGGGGTCGAGCCTCCGGGAGCAGACCGTGACGCCACCGCCCGACGACCTGACCGACCGCCAGCAGGCGATCCTCGACGAGATCCACCGGGGCGTCCACGACCGCGGCCTCCCACCCACGATCCGCGAGCTGTGCGACGCCGTGGGGCTCAAGTCCCCCAGCTCCGTCAAGGCCCAGCTCGAGACCCTCGAGGCGAAGGGCTACATCAAGCGTGACGAGGGCCGCAGCCGCGCGATCCACCTGCTGTACGACCCGGTCACGCAGCTCTCCCAGACCAGCAGCCCGGGTGTCAGCGTGCCGTTGGTGGGTGAGATCGCCGCCGGTGCGCCGATCCTCGCCGACGAGCGGGTCGAGCAGGTGTTCTCCCTCCCGCCGGAGCTGGTGGGTGACGGCACCCTGTTCATGCTGAAGGTCCGCGGTGACTCGATGATCGACGCCGGCGTGTTCGACGGCGACTACGTCGTCATCCGGCAGATGCCCACGGTCCGCCAGGGCGACATGGCCGCCGTGCTCGTCGAGGACGAGGCGACGGTGAAGTTCTGGCGGCGGGACAAGACCGGCCGGATCTTCCTCGACCCCGCCAACGAGCGCTACGAACCGATCGAGCTCACGGCGGACGTGGAGAGCCGCGTGATGGGCAAGGTCGTGACGGTGCTGCGCTCGCTGGGCTGACCCAGCGCGGTCAGTCCTCCCAGGGCTCCGGCTCGTCCTCGTCGGCGAACGGGTCCTCGTCGAGGTAGGGCCGCAGCTCGCGGGCTGCCAGCATGTCCACGCTCGCGACGATGGTCGTGCCGTCGGGACCGTGGACCTCCTTCTCGACCTCGCCGTACTCGTGCGCCAGCGCGACGAGCTGGTGCTCGGCGAACGGGATGTGCGCGGTGATCGCCATGCGGGTCGACGGCAGCCGCAGCCCCAGCTGCTCGATGATCTCGTCACGTCCCTGCCCGGTCACCGCCGAGGCGAGCACGGGCTCGGTGTCGAGCTCGGACCGGATCCGACGTGCGAGGCCGGCGATGTCGTCGGGGTCGCAGCGGTCCGCCTTGTTGAGCACCAGCAGCATCGGGAGCTCATCGGCCCCGATCTCCTGCAGGACGTCCTGGGCCGCGACGATGTGCGCCTCGGCCTCCGGATGGCTGGCATCGACGACGTGGACGATCAGGTCGGCCCGCGCCGACTCCTCGAGCGTCGACAGGAAGGCCTCGACCAGGCCGGTCGGGAGCTTGCGGATGAAGCCGACGGTGTCGGTGACGACGATCTCGCGGCCGTCCGGGAGCTCCAGCTGTCGTGCGGTGGTGTCCAGGGTCGCGAACAGCTGGTCCCGCACGAGCACCGACGAGTCGGTGAGCATGTTCAGCAGCGACGACTTGCCCGCGTTGGTGTAGCCGACCAGGGCCGCCGTCGGGACCGGCTTGCCCTCGCGCCGCGCGGCCTTCGTACGACGGATCCGCTCGTAGTCCTCGAGCTCCCGCCGCAGCTTGGTCAGGCGACGCTGGATGCGACGTCGGTCGACCTCGAGCTGGGTCTCACCGGGGCCACGGCCACCGATGCCGGCACCGCCGGCGGTCCGACCACCGGCCTGCCGGGACAGCGCGTCACCCCAGCCGCGAAGTCGGGGCAGGAGGTAGGTCAGCTGGGCCATCTCGACCTGGGCCTTGCCCTCCCTGCTCGTCGCGTGCTGCGCGAAGATGTCGAGGATGATGATGGTGCGGTCGAGGATCTTGACCTTCAGCCGCTCCTCGAGGTTGCGCTGCTGGGCCGGGCTCAGGTCCTCGTTGAAGACCACCGCGTCCGCACCGGTGGCGTGCACGTGCTGCTTGATCTCGTCGACCTTGCCGCTGCCGACGAACGTCGCCGGGTCGGGGGCGTCCCGGCGCTGCGACACCACGGCGACGGTCCGCCCGCCGGCAGTGTCGAGCAGCGCCTCGAGCTCCTTGAGCGTCGCCGCGTGGTCGTGGGCCGACTCCCCCGGCAGCTGGACGCCGACGAGCACGGCGGCCTCGGCCGAGCGGATGACGTCGACACCCTCTCGCGGGGCGTCGTCAGCGATGACGTCACGCTCACGCCGACGTCGTTCCGCGCGCGACAGCTCGTCGTCGGCGCTCGCGGGACCGCCCGGCGTGTCGAGGTCGTCGGCATCGACCCAGGGCAGGTCGTCGGCGTACGGCTGGTCGGTGGTGGCGGTGGTGGTCGGGTCGTGGTCGTTCAGGGGTGTCTCTCGTGTCGCGCGGGGTGCGTGTGTCGGACTGGTCGTGGTGGGTCAGGTGGTCGTTCGCTCGGCGAGGCCGTGCTGTGCCGCCCAGGCCGGTTCGAGGTCGATCCGGGCCACCTCCTCGGCGGGTCCGGTCATCAGCACGGGGTCGTCGTGGTGGCCGCTCCACCGGACGACCAGCGTGCCACCGCGGACATGGACCGTCACCTCGGCGTGCGCCTCGAGCCGGCCCACCGAGGTCAGGGCGGCGACCGCGCCGCACACGCCGGTCCCGCACGCGAGGGTCTCGCCGACCCCGCGTTCCCAGACCCGCAGGTCGAGGGTCCGGCTGTCGCGGACGGCGACGAACTCGACGTTGGTGCCGTTGGGGAACCGCGCGTCGGTCTCCAGCCGGGGTCCGAGCGTGCCGACCGGGGCCTCGTCGGGGTCGTCGCACAGCAGGACGGCGTGGGGGTTGCCCATCGACACGGGCAGGACCGCCACGTCGGCGCCGTCGACGTCGAGGTGGTGCCACCCGTCCCGGACGTCGCCGCCGGTGAACGGCAGCGCCTCGGGAGCGAAGCTCGGGGGGCCCATGTCGACGGTGACGCTGTCGTGGCGACCGTCGGCGGACTCGTTGACGGTGGCGGTCCGCATGCCTGCCCGGGTCTCGACCCGGATGACGCGGTCGGTCGTCCAGCCGTGGTCGAGCAGGTGCATCGCGACGACGCGCACGCCGTTGCCGCACATCTCGACCGGGGCGCCGTCCCCACCGTTGCGGTAGTCCA
>CAYMGL010000134.1:6680-7360 GCA_964389945.1 uncultured Actinomycetota bacterium | reverse complement strand
CTCCGGGACGATCTCGCCGAAACCGACGGTGAAGAACACCACGCCCGAGTAGTACAGGGCGTCACCCATCCCGTCGAGGGCGGGCAGCCCGTCCAGCGACCACCACAGCAGGCCGAAGCCGAGCAGCTGCAGCGTGGCCCACATCACGAGCAGCTCGAGGAGCAGCAGGGGTGCGAAGGTCGCCAGGAGCCGCTCGCGCAGCGCCGAGTCCGCCGGGAGTCGGCGTGCGAGGCCGCGGATCGCGCCGTAGGTCGTCCGGGTCACGAGCCGACTCGGCCAGCCGCGTGCGCCGGAGGTCGACGTCGTCACGAGCGTGTTGACGAGGTCCGCGAAGGCCAGCAGCACGAGCGCGACGCCGAGTGTCCCGACCACGACCGCCATGTGTGCCTCCCCGCGTGCAGTCAAGCGGACGGCCCGGGCGACCGTGCTTGACTGGACGTCGGACCAGGGGGTGCACGATGGAGCTCGGTGATGCAGACGACCACCTGCGGGAGCACGTGCAGGCAGTCCTGTGCGTGGTCGACGACGACGGCTGGCCGCACGTCACACGTGTCGTCCAGCACTTCGACGGCGCGACGTGCCGGGTCTCACTGACGTCGGACCGGGTCAAGACCGACCACCTGCGCGCACGGCCCCGCGCCACGCTGCACGTCCTCGGTGACGACGACTGGCACTGGGTC
>CAYMGL010000134.1:0-6670 GCA_964389945.1 uncultured Actinomycetota bacterium | reverse complement strand
GCTGAGCGACGTCGCCGCTGCGCCGGACGGACCGGTGGCCGGGGAGCTGCTGGCGGTCTACGAGGCGATCGCCGGCCCGCACGACGACCCGGACGAGTTCCGTCGGGACATGGTCGAGCAGCAACGACTCGTGTGCACCCTCACGCCGCGCCGGGTGTACGGCCAGCTGTGACTCAGCGCGGCAGCCGCCGCGGGACCAGGTGCGAGGCGACCGCGGTCGTCAGCAGGTGCATGACGGCCAGGGCGACCCCGGTCGCGATGCCGGCGGCCCCGAGGATGCCGCCCAGCGAGACCAGGCCGACGCCCCACCCGATCGGGACCCACAGGTGGGCGAAGGCCGGGACCCGGTGCGCCACGATCGCCCAGGCGAACGTCGAGATGAAGAGCGTCCCGAGCGTCGCGACGACGACCGCGCCCGGACCGATGTCCTGCTGGAAGATGCCGAGGTCAGCGGTCATCTCTGCGCCCAGGGCGACGGCCGCCGTGTGGACGAGGACGTTGACGAGCGCGGTGGCGCCTGCCAGCTGCACCCAGGCGACGGCGGTCTCGCCCAGCGTGGGCGGCGGCTGCGTGGCTGCGGCGGGGTACTCGTGCCGCTCGGTGTCGAGCTCGGGCGTCTGCGCGCTCATGGCGTCTCCCCATGGTGTTTCGAATTGCAATCCAATCGGCGTTCGGAGCGAGCGGGAGAGCGGGTGGGTCTCGTTCAGGGCTGCCGAGCCCCGAGCGCGGCGAGGTCCAGCAGCCGGTCGCGACCGGCGAGGTGGCCGGCGACGACGGTCAGCAACGCGACGGCCAGGAGCGCCAGCAGCGGGACCGTCCACGACGTCGTCTGGTCGCGCAGTGCCCCCCACGCCACCGGCCCCAGCGCGCTGACGAGGTAGCCCCACGTCTGGGCCATCCCCGAGATCGCGGCCGCCTCGGTCGCGGTCGAGGTGCGCAGCGAGAAGAACGCGAACGCCAGGCCGACGGTGGCGCCCAGCCCGAGGCCGAGCAGGGCCGACGCGAGGCCCGCCAGCGCCGTGCCGGGGACGAGCAGCAGGGCGACGCCGAGGACGGCCGCGACGCCCGAGCCGCTCGCGTACCACCGTTGGTCACTGACCCGGTCGGCCAGCGCCGGGGCGACGAGGACGCCCACGAGGCCACCGATGTTGAGCACCGACACCATCACGCCGGCCCGGGCGTCGGTCATGCCGCGCTCGACCAGCACGTCCGGCAGCCAGGCGAGCGCGACGTAGAACAGCAGCGACTGCAGACCCATGAACGCCGTCACGTGCCAGGCCAGCGAGGAACGGTGCAGCACGCGGGCCGGGACCCCCTGCTCGGACCGGCGGGCACTGCGCCGTGCGGCGCGCTCGTCGGCGCTGGTGCCGCGGTCGTCGAGCACGACGGACGCCAGGACCACGACGGCACCGATCCCGGCCGGGACCGCCCACAGCCCGAGGGCGAGCGGCCAGTCCGCCGCCTCGGCGACGGGGACGGCGACGGCCGCCGAGACGGTCGCCCCGACCACCATGAGTGCCCCGTACAGCGACGTCAGCTGGCCGACCCGGTTGGGGAACGCTCCCTTGATCAGGGCCGGGACGAGCACGTTGCCGATCCCGATGGCGACCCCGAGCACGACCGTGCCGACGACCAGCAGCGCGTACCCGCCGAGCGAGCGCACCACCGTGCCCACCGCGAGCAGTGCCATCGAGGCCGCCAACGACGTCCCGATGCCGATCCGTCTTGCCAGCGCCGGCGCGAGCGGCGCCACGATCCCGAACGCGAGCACCGGCAGCGTGCCGACGGCGCCCATGGCGACGTTGTCGACGCCGAGGTCGGCACGGATCGTCGGCACGAGCGGCCCGACCACGGTGATCGTGGCACGCAGGTTGACCGCGACGACGACGATGCCGGCGAGGACCAGCAGCGCACTGCCGCGCAGTGGTCGCCGCTGGTCGGTCGCCGTGTCGGTGGTCACGTGTCGGTCCGGTCGTCGGTCGGCGAACGGTAGTGGCCGGTGTGCCGGGACGGGACCTGCCTTCGTACCTTCGCGCGGAGCGACCCGGAGGTCCCGTGGACGAGCGCACCCGACGACTGGTGGCGGACGACCACCGCTACCTGTGGCACCCCTTCACCCAGCAGCAGCAGTGGGTGCAGGAGGAACCGCTCGTCATCGAGCGCGGCGAGGGCTGCCGACTCCTGGCGTCCGACGGCCGGTGGTACCTCGACGGCAACTCGTCGCTGTGGGTCAACCTCTGGGGCCACGACCGCCCCGAGCTGAAGGAGGCGATGAAGGCGCAGCTGGACCGGGTGCCGCACGCCACGTTCCTCGGGCTGACCAACGCCCCGGCCATCGAGGCGGCGAAGCGTCTCGTGGAGCTCTGCCCCCCGGGGATCACCCGGGCGTTCTTCAGCGAGAACGGCGCCGCGGCGGTCGAGGTCGCGCTGAAGATGGCGTTCGCCTACCACCGCCACACCGGCGACGACGGGCGCGACCTGTTCGTGACGCTCGACAACGCCTACCACGGCGACACGCTCGGGGCCGTCTCGGTCGGTGGTTTCGACCCCTTCCACGCGCTGTACGGGCCCCTGCTGTTCGAGACGCGGCGGATCGCCAGCCCGTACTGCTACCGCTGCCCGCTCGGACTCGAGCACCCGGCGTGCGACCTGGCCTGTGCCGACGAGCTCGAGGACGTCCTGGCCGACGTCGGTGACCGGGTCGCCGCAGTCGTGTGCGAGCCGCTGGTCCAGGGCGCCGCCGGGATCATCACCGCGCCGGACGGGCACCTCGCCCGGCTCCGGGAGATCTGCGACCGGCACGGTGTCCTGCTGATCGTCGACGAGATCGCCGTCGGCTTCGGTCGGACCGGGGCGACGTTCGCCAGCGAGCTCGAGGGCATCACGCCCGACCTCATGACCGTCGGCAAGGCCCTGACGGGTGGGTACACCGCCATGTCGGCGACGCTGACGACCGAGGCGGTCTACGAGGCGTTCCTCGGTGCGCCCGACGCCGGTCGGACGCTGTACCACGGCCACTCCTACGCGGGGAACCCGCTGGCGGCGGCCGCTGCGGTCGCCAACCTCGACCTCTACGTCGCCGAGGACGTCCCGGCGATCGTCCGTGCCAAGGCCGAGGTCCTGGCGGACGCGCTGACGGCGTTCGACGGCGTGGACGGCGTCGGGGACGTCCGCCAGCGCGGTCTCATGGCCGGCGTCGAGCTGGTCGCGGACACGGCCACGAAGGAGCCGTTCGACCCCGGCCTCACGGTCGGCAAGCGTGTCTGCGACGCGCTGCGCCAGGACGACATCATCCTCCGGCCGCTCGGTGACGTCCTGGTGATCCTGCCGGCGCCGGCCATGGCGGACGAGGACGTCCGACTGCTCTGCGAGCGTGCGGCTGCGCGCACCGCGGAGGTCGTCGCCGACCTCCGCTGACCGTCAGCGGGCCACGACGACCGCGTGCGGGCCGATGCCGAGCAGGCGCGCACCGTCGACGGCGCCGCCGTCCTCGAGGTGGATCGTGGTGAGGCTGCCGTCCTGCGGGTCGAACGCGACGTCCTCGATGCGGCCGAGCTCGTGGCCGGTCTCGGTCAGGACGCACTTGGTCAGCATCCCGTAGTCGCGGCGGATGCGCTCCTCGCGGGGACCGTCCGGCAGGCGCAGGACCTTGCCCTTGGGGATCGTGACCTCGTCGCCGAAGTCGTCGATGTTGCGCCACGACAGGTAGCGGTGCATGTCCGGCACCTTGTCGAGGCGGATCGAACCGACCCGCTGCTCGGTCGGGTGCACGACGAAGCGGTCCAGCCGGCCGACGCACTCACCGTCGTCGGCGCTGACGACGTCGCGGTGCCGGGCCTCCGTGAAGCGCACCCCGCCGGCGTCCTCGTCGAGGCGCGGCGACGCCTCGCTCGCGATGTCGACCTCGCCGGTCACCTCGCCCAGGTCCTCGGGCAGCACGAACGGCTCGCCGTCGCGCACGACGACCGCATCGGGGCCGATCCCGACGATGTGGGCGGTCGGCAGCACCTCGTCCATCGAGCCGCCGAAGAGTCCCGTCTTGACCAGCTGGAGCGCCAGCACGTCGTCGCCGTCACGGACGAGGCCGTCGACGACCGCGATGTCGTCCCCCTCGATCGACACGACGGTCAGGCCCTTGAGGTCCTCGGTCAACAGCTCGGACACGGATGCTCCCGGTCGACAGGCAATACTTATGTCGCTCAGGATAGTGGAGGGCCCGGATTCGCGAAAAGCGCGTTTCGCACCGGCGCACGGCCGCTCGTAGCCTCCCACGGCGGACGCGACGAGGTGGTGACCGTGGGGCACGGCGACGGCGGGGCCCCGCTCGCGTGGCTCGACGGTGCCCTGGCCGACCTCGAGCGTGACGACCTGCTCCGTGTGCTGCGCGACCACGACTCCGGCGCGGAGCCGTGGTTGGCGCTGGACGGTGACCGGCGGGTCCTGCACCTGTGCTCCAACGGCTACCTCGGCCTGGCCACCCACCCCGAGGTGGTCGCCGCCGCGGTCGAGGCGACCCGCCGCTGGGGCGCAGGGACCGGCTCGGCGCGGCTCGTGACCGGGGCGCAGCGCGCCCACCGGGAGCTCGAGCAGGAGCTCGCAGCGTGGAAGGGCACGCAGGACGCGCTGCTGTTCTCGTCGGGCTACCTGGCGAACCTCGGCGTGCTCGGGGCCCTGGCCGGTCGCGGCGACACGATCGTCAGCGACGAGCTGAACCACGCGTCGATCGTCGACGGCTGCCGCCTGTCACGCGCCGAGGTGCGGGTCTACCGCCACGGCGACGCGGAGCACGCCGCAGCGCTGCTCGCGGACGCGCCGGGACGCCGTCTGCTCGTCACCGACGGCGTGTTCTCGATGGACGGGGACCTCGCGCCCCTGCCCGACCTCTGCGACGTCGCCGAGCGGCACGGTGCCGCGGTCGTCGTGGACGACGCGCACGGGTCCGGCGTGCTCGGTCCCGACGGCCGTGGGACGGTGGCGGCCCAGGGCTGCGAGGACCGCGTCCACGCCCTTGTCGCGACGCTCAGCAAGTCGCTGGGCTCGCAGGGCGGCTACGTGGCCGGGTCCACCGCGCTCGTCACGTGGCTGCGCAACCGCGCTCGTTCGTTCGTGTTCGACACGTCCTCGGCCCCGGCCGCCGTCGGCGCGGCCCGGGCGGCCCTGCGGCTGGCGCGGGCCGAGCCGTGGCGCCGTGAGCGGGCACTGGGCCACGCGCAGCGGCTCGCCGACGGGCTGCGCGCGGCCGGGTGGGACGTGCCGGGGACCGCGAGTCCCGTCGTGCCGGTCGTCGTCGGCAGCGCCGGCGCCGCCCTGGCGCTCATGGAGCGGCTCCTCGACCGCGACGTCCTCGCCGTCGCGATCCGGCCGCCCACGGTGCCGGCGGGGACGGCACGGGTGCGGGCGACCACGCTGGCCACGCACACCGACGAGGACATCGACCACGCCCTGCGCGCCTTCGGGACCGCCCGTGAGCTCGCCGCGTGAGGGCCGTCTTCGTCACCGGGACCGACACCGGCATCGGCAAGACGGTCGTCAGTGCGGCGCTGGCCGCCTGCTGGGCCGCCGCGGGGACGCCGGTGACCTACGTCAAGCCGGCCCAGTCCGGCGCCGCGGACGGCGACGACGACGCCCGCGACGTCAGCGAGTGGGCACCCGGGACCCGGACCGTGGTGGGCACCGTGCTGGCCGAGCCGCTCGCACCGTCGGTGGCGGCGCGACGGGCCGGGACGGCGCTCGTCCGTGCCGACCTCGTGGCACCGGTCACCGGTGCCCGCACCGACGACCGCGCGCTGGTCGTGGAGGGGGCGGGTGGCCTGCTGGTCGAGCTCGGCACAGACGGGACCACGTGCGCGGACCTGGCCGGCGCGCTCGACCTCCCGCTGGTGGTCGCGGTCCGGCCGGGCCTCGGCACGCTGAACCACACCGCCCTGACCCTCGCCGAGGCGGACCGCCGTGGCCTGCCCGTGGCAGGGGTCGTGGTCAGCGGGTTCCCGCCCGAGCCCGACGTCGCGACGCGGACGAACCTGGCCGAGCTCGCCCGCCTCACCGCGGGACGCCTCGCCGGCGTCGTGCCGCGGCTGGCCACCGTCGACGCGACGTCCCTGCGGGCCGCCCCGACGTGGTTCTCGCCGGCGCTCGGCGGCACGGCGGACGCGGCCCGGTGGTCGGCCGGCGGCGGGGCGCCGTAGGCTCGCCGCAGCCACCGGAGGTCCCACGTGCCCGTCGCCGCCACCACGCCCGAACGCAACGACGCCGCCGTCGCGGCGCTGGTCGCCGACCCCGAGAAGCTGCTGCGGACGGTCGAGGAGACCCTCCTCGACCGGCGCGAGACCGTCACCGCCGACCAGGCCTACGCACTGGCCGAGGTCGACGTCGACGCGCCGCTGCCCGGTGACGACGCAGGACGCACCGTGCTGGACGCGATGCTCGACCTGGCCCACCGGGTCCGGGTCGCGTGGACCAGCGAGGAGGTCGCGCTGGAGTCGATCGTCAGCGGCAAGACCGGGGGCTGCCCCGAGGACTGCGCCTTCTGCTCGCAGTCGAGCGCGTTCGAGACGCTCGTCAAGCCCCAGCCGCTGCTGACCGAGGCCGAGGTGCTCCAGGCCGCGGCGTCGGCCGAGGCCGAGGGCGCCACCGAGTTCTGCATCGTGTACGCCGTCCGCGGTCCCGACGA
>CAYMGL010000133.1:0-7616 GCA_964389945.1 uncultured Actinomycetota bacterium | reverse complement strand
ACCGGCTGGTCGACAAGGGCAACACCGTGATCGTGATCGAGCACAACCTCGACGTCATCAAGACCGCGGACCACATCATCGACCTCGGCCCCGAGGGCGGCGACGGTGGTGGTCGCGTGATCGCCACCGGGACCCCCGAGGAGGTCGCCGAGGCCAGCGGCTCGTACACGGGCAAGTTCCTGCGGGAGCTGCTGCCGTGAGCGGCGGTGACCTGCCGCACGGGCGGTCTCGCCGCCGCTGATCGACTCAGCGGTCCGGTCGGACGGGCCCGTCGGGGGTCGCGTCGATGTCGTAGCGGCCGGTCTCGGCCTCGAGACGCTGGGTCGTGTTGGGGTCGAAGCGCGGCGTCTCGGCGTCGTCCCCGGGTGTCGGGTCCGCGTCCGTGCGGGCGGTGTGGACCGGCCGTCGGGTCGGTGCCCCGGCGACCTCCTGGATCGGCACCGGCATGCGGATCCCGGCCCGGTCGAAGGCCACCTTGAGCCGCTCCCGCAGCTGGCGGTTGACGTCCCAGTTCCGCAGCGGGCGGGTCGGCATGACCAGTCGCAGCCGCAGGCCCCGGTCGCTCCACTCGGTCACGCCCCAGATCTCGGGTTCGCCGATGATGTCGTCGGCCCAGCGCTCGTCGGCGGCCAGGCCGTGCGCGACGCGCGACACGATGCGGCGCGCCTCGGCGATGTCGACGTCGAGCGGCAGGGGGATCTCCAGCACCGCCCGTGCCCAGCGTTGGGACAGGTTGCCGACCATGGCGACCTTGCTGTTGGGCACGTGCCAGACCGTGCCGTCGAGGTCGCGGAAGCTGGTCGCCCGGAGGCCGACCTTCTCGACCTCACCGACCTTGCCGTCGACGTCGATCCAGTCGCCGACGCCGTACTGGTCCTCGACCAGCATCGAGAAGCCGGACAGCAGGTCGGCGATCATCTGCTGGGCGCCGAAGCCGATGACGATGCCCGCCAGCCCGGCGCCGGCGAGGATCGGTCGCAGGTCCACGAACTGGGCCACCGCGGCCAGGAAGGCCACGAAGCCGATCAGGATCCCGAGCCCGGACCGCGCGGCGCCACCGATCGCGTGCAGCCGTTGCAGCCGCCGCGTCTCGGCCCGTCGCGTGTCGGCCGTGCCGAGGCGCCGTGCCCGCTCGACCCGACGTCGGATCTCGCCCTCGTACCGCGTCACGAAGCGACGGATGAGGCGGGCCAGCAGCCGGTAGAGCACGACCGCGACCACGATGATGATGACGGCCCGCAGCGGCCGCGCCAGCCACACGTCCGCTGCGTTGGCCAGGTCGGCGTTGTCGGTCATGCGCAGGACCGCGTCGCAGACGGGTGTCGCCCGGTCGTCGGGGCAGATGGCCGCCACGCGCGCCTCCTGGTCGTCGGACCGATGACGATAACGGCCGGCCCGGCAGTGCTGGCTACGGTCGCCCCATGCCAGCAAACGTCCCCGCGCTCGACTTCCGGCCCGAGCCGAGCACGATCCCGGAGTCGCCGGGGTGCTACCAGTTCAAGGACCGCAACGGCCGCGTCCTGTACGTCGGCAAGGCGAAGAACCTGCGGGCCCGTCTGGCCAACTACTTCACCGGGTGGTCGGGGCTGCAGGAGCGCACGCGGCAGATGCTGCGCACCGCCCGCGAGGTCGACTGGATCGTGGTCGACAGCGAGTCCGAGGCCCTGCACCTCGAGTACACGCTGATCCAGCGGCACAAGCCGCGCTTCAACATCCGCTACACCGACGACAAGTCCTACCCGTACCTCGTCCTGTCGACCTCGGAGGAGGTCCCACGGGCGATGGTGCGGCGCGGCCGCATCAAGCGGGACGACCGGCGTTTCGGGCCCTACGCCCACGCCTACGCCATCCGCGAGACGCTCGACCTGCTGCTGCGGGTCTTCCCCGTCCGCACGTGTCGGCAGGGCACGTACGACCGTGCCGCACGGCTCGGACGACCGTGTCTGCTGTTCCACATCGACCGCTGCACCGCGCCCTGCACCGGTGAGATCAGCGTCGACGACCACCGCGGCCTCGTCGACGACCTCGCCGACTTCCTCGAGGGGCGCACCGCCGACGAGGTCCTCGACCGGCTCGAGACCGAGATGCAGACGGCGGCGGACCACCAGCTCTACGAGGCGGCCGCACGGTTGCGCGACCAACTGTTCGCGGCCCGCAAGGCCCTCGAGAAGCAGGTCGTGGTCTCGACCCGCCGCGAGGACTTCGACGTGGTGGCGGTCCACGAGGACGAGATCGAGGCCGCGGTCCAGGCGTTCTTCGTCCGCAACGGCCGCCTCATGGGGCGCAAGGGCTGGACGGTCGACAAGGTCGACCCGGTGACCACCGACGAGCTGCTGACCCGGTTCCTGGTCCAGCTCTACGAGGAGCGCGAGGACGACGTCCCCCCGCTGGTGTGCGTCCCGGTCGAGCCGGCCGACCGTGACGACCTCGCCCTGCTGCTCGGGGACATCCGCCGCGACGCCGACCGCGCGCAGGGGGCCAGCCGCACGCGCGACCGCGTCGAGATCCGCGTGCCACAGCGTGGCGACAAGAAGCGTGCGCTGGAGACCGTGCAGGAGAACGCCCGCGAGGCCTTCCAGCGCAACCGGCTCAAGCGAGGCAGCGACTTCAACGCCCGCAGCCGCGCCCTGGAGGAGCTGCAGGAGGCGCTCGACCTCGACGACGCGCCGCTGCGGATCGAGTGCGTGGACGTCTCGCACCTGGGCGGGACGGAGGTCGTGGCGTCGATGGTGGTGTTCGAGGACGGCCTGCCCCGCAAGAGCGAGTACCGGCGCTTCAAGCTCAGCGAGGACCGCAACGACGACTACGCAGCGATGCACGAGGTGCTGCGCCGCCGCTTCCGGCGCCTGGTGGAGGAGCAGGCACAGCCCATCGTCGACGACGACGGCGAGGCCCGGAAGTTCGCGTACCCGCCCAACCTCGTGCTCATCGACGGGGGACCGGGCCAGCTCAACGCGGCCCTGGCCGGCGTCGCCGACGTGCTGCGCGAGGAGGACGCCTCGGTCCCGGGGCCGGACGCGTTCCCGACCGGCGAGGACGTGGCGCCCGCCGCGGCACCCGTGGGCGGGCTCGTCGACGACGTCGCGTTCGCCGCGCTGGCCAAGCAGTTCGAGGAGTTGTGGCTGCCGGGCCGCTCGCACCCTGTCGTGCTGCCCCGCGGCTCCGACGCGCTCTACCTCGTCCAGCGCGTCCGCGACGAGGCTCACCGGTTCGCCGTGACGTACCAGCGGAAGCGCCGGCGCTCGTCGGTGCAGCACAGCGAGCTCGACGACGTCCCCGGGATCGGACCCACCCGTCGTGCGGCGCTGCTCGAGCGGTTCGGCTCCGTGGCGGCCATCCGGCGCAGCAGCGTCGAGGACCTCATGGGCGTGCACGGGCTGTCGCGCACCCTCGCGACACAGGTGCTGGAGCACCTCGGCGACGCGTGACGCGCGCTCGCGCGGGTGGTGCGGAGTCCCGTACGCTCGGCATACCGAACCCCTGGGGAAGCGTGCGCAAGCTCGTCGTGGCCGACGACACGGAGGACATCCGGGTCATGCTGCGGCTCGTCCTGCAGGGCTCGTACGAGATCCTCGCCGAGGCCCCGGACGGTCAGGCGGCGCTGCACGCGTGGCAGGCGCACCGCGACGACGTGTTCGCGCTCGTGCTCGACCACAACATGCCGCACATGACCGGCCTCGACGTGGCGCGGCACGTGCTCGCCGAGGAGCCGGACATGCGGGTGGTGCTGTTCAGCGCGAACTGCAACGACGAGCTCCGCGCAGCGGCTGCGGAGGTCGGGGTCCGAGCCGTGCTCGACAAGGAACGGCTGATCGAGCTGGCCGACCACCCCGCGCTGGCGGCCTGAGCCGACGCTGGCCGCGCGAGCCGGTTCATTAGGCTCGCACGCGACAGCCGAGCAGGGACCCGCAGCGTGGACCACTCCGAGACGGACGTGCCGAGCACGCCTGCGACGCAGCCCGAGGTCGTGGTGATCACCGGGATGTCGGGCGCCGGTCGCACCAACGTCGCGAAGGTCCTGGAGGACGAGGACTACTTCGTCGTCGA
Source organism: uncultured Actinomycetota bacterium (assembly GCA_964389945.1). Classification (GTDB taxonomy): domain Bacteria; phylum Actinomycetota; class Nitriliruptoria; order Nitriliruptorales; family Nitriliruptoraceae; genus JBFGFG01. The sequence goes on along the minus strand of CAYMGL010000133.1, from coordinate 3,569 downwards.
CAACCTGCCCCCGCCCCTGATCAAGCGGGTCGTCGAGCTCGCCTTCGCGCCCGGCTCCTCGGTCACGCGCCTGGCGCTGGTCGCCGACGTCCGCGGCCGCGAGTTCTTCTCCGAGCTCGCCGCCTCCGTCCAGGAGCTGCAGCAGGGGCACGAGGCCAACGTGCGACTGGTCTTCCTCGAGGCGAGCGACAACACCCTGGCCTCGCGGTTCAACGAGACCCGCCGCCGTCACCCGGCGGCCGAGGAGGGCGACGACGTCCGCGAGGGCATCGAGCGCGAACGCGCGCTGCTGGCCGACCTGCGGGGCCAGGCCGACCTGATCATCGACACCTCCGACACCAACGTGCACGAGCTGCGCGACCGCGTCACCAACCTCCTCGGCCGCTCCGACAGCGGTCGCCTGCGGGTCAAGGTCATGTCGTTCGGCTTCAAGTACGGCTCGCCACGCGAGGCCGAGGTCGTCGTCGACGTCCGGTTCCTCCCCAACCCGCACTGGATCGAGGAGCTGCGGGACCACAACGGGCTGCAGCAGCCCGTGCGCGACTTCGTGCTGGGCCACGAGGGCACGGGACCGTTCCTCGAGCGCTTCAAGTCCCTGCTCGACGTCCTCGTCCCCGGCTACGAGTCGGAGGGGAAGCGCTACCTCACGATCGGGATCGGCTGTACCGGTGGCAAGCACCGGTCGGTGGCCATCTCCGAGGAGGTGGGCGCACACCTGGCGGGCCACGAGGGACTGCACGTGCGCGTGACCCACCGCGACCTGGGCAACGAGTGATGGCAGGCGACCCCGTGCTCCCGCACGCCGTGGCCGTCGGTGGTGGCCACGGCCAGGCGCGGACCCTGCAGGCGCTGCGCACGATCGCCGAGCAGGTCACGGCCATCGCCACCGTCGCCGACGACGGTGGCTCGTCGGGGCGGCTGCGGCGTGAGCTCGGTGTGCTCCCGCCCGGTGACATGCGCATGGCGTTCAGCGCCCTGACGGACCCGGCGGTGGCCGAGCTGCTGGAGCACCGGTTCACGGGTGGCTCCCTCGAGGGGCACGCGGTCGGCAACCTCGTGATGGTCGCCCTGTCGGAGCTCGAGGGCGGCATCGTCGGTGGCATGGACCGCCTCGCGAACCTGTTGCAGCTGCCGCACCGCGTCCTGCCGTCGACCGAGGCCGACGTGCAGCTGCGCGCCACCGGCCCCGACGGGCCCGTGGTGGGCCAGGCCGAGGTCGCGGCGACGGCCGGGATCACCGACCTCGAGCTCGTGGGCCAGGGCATCACGGCCTGCCCGGCCGCACTCGACGCGATCGCCGCGGCGGACCTGATCGTCCTCGGACCCGGCTCGGTGTGCACGTCCATCCTGCCCAACCTGCTGGTGCCGGGGATCGGCAAGGCGCTGGCCGCGGCGCGGGCCCCTCGGGTGTTGGTGGCCAACCTCGACGAGCAGCGCGGTGAGGGGGAGGGCCGGTCGATCGCCGACCACGTCCGGATGCTGACCGCCGCCGTCCCGGACCTGCTGATCGACCACGTGCTGGTCCACGACGGGCCGCCGCCGGCGACCGGCCGACCACCGCTGCGGGCGGACGACGACCTGGCGATGCTGGTCGGCACCGTCCGTGCGGCCGACCTCCTCGGCGCGCGGGGTGGCCACGACCCGGCGGCGCTCGCAGCGGGCCTGCGACGCCTGGTGGCCTGAGTGTCCGGGACGACCGACGAGGTGCGACAGGAGCTGGCGGCCCTGCCGCTGGTCGCCGGCGATGTCCCGGCCGAGCTCGCTGCCCTGCTGCGGACCGCCGGTCGACTGGCACGGGACAGCCAGGGGCTGCGCCTGGAGCTGCAGACGACCACCGGCGCGACGGTCCGTCGTGCCCACGGGTTGCTGCGGAGCCTCGAGGCGACGCCGACGCTGCTCGTCCGCGAGGCGACGAACGTCGAACAGCGCACGTACGGCGTCGTGCTCGGGCCGCCCGCCGCTGCCGCCGTCGGTCGGCTCCTCGGCCTGCTCGACGACGATGGCCGCCCCCGTGCACAGGCGCCGACCGAGCAGGTCGCGCGGCCGGCCGCCATGGTGCGCGGTGCGGTGCTCGGGGGCGGTTCGGTGTCCGGCCCGCGCCGCCAGCCCCACCTCGAGCTCCGGACGACGCGTGAGGACACGGCCACCCAGCTCGCCGACGCCGTGGAGAGCCTCGTGGGGGTGCGGCCGTCGGTCGGCGGGACCCGGACGGGGCACCGCGCGGTGCTGAAGTCCCGGGTCGCCATCGCCGACCTCCTCGGCGCCCTCGGGGCGACCAGCGCCTACATCGCGCACGAGGAGCAGCTCGTCCGGCGCGAGGTCCGTGCCGAGGCGCAGCGACTGGCGAACGCCGACGCGGCGAACGTGCGTCGCGCCGTCGCCGCGGCCAGCGACCAGGTGCGCCTCGTGGAGCACGCGGTGGACGTCCTCGGCTGGGACGTGCTCGGCGAGGACCTGCGCGACGTGGCCCTCGCACGCCTGGCCAACCCCTCGGCGTCACTGGCCGAGCTCGGGCAGCTGTGCGACCCCCCGGTCGGCAAGTCGGCCGTGCACCGTCGCCTGGCCCGCCTGCGCGACCTCGTCGATGAGGCCGAGTCCGGCGCCTGAAACCCGCTCGACCTCCATCGCCGTGGGGTCGCCCGCTAGCGTCGGAGGCGTCACCAGCCATCACCCTCGAGACATCCAAGGAGCCCGACAATGGGTCTGCGCGTCGCCGTCAACGGTTTCGGCCGGATCGGCAGGAACCTCTTCCGCGCCACGAAGCAGCAGGGTCTCGACGTCGACTTCGTCGCCGTCAACGACCTGACCGACCCGGCAAGCCTCGCACTGCTGCTGAAGTACGACTCGGTCCACGGCCGGTACCCGGGCTCGGTCGAGGTCGGCGAGGACGGGCTCGTCGTCGACGGGGACGAGCTGAAGGTGCTCTCGGAGCGCGACCCCGCCAACCTGCCGTGGGCGGACCTCGACGTGGACGTCGTGGTCGAGTCGACCGGGTTCTTCACCGCTCGTCCCGATGCGTCCAAGCACCTGGAGGCCGGCGCCAGGAAGGTCATCATCTCGGCGCCTGCCAAGGACCCGGACGTGACCGTCGTCCTCGGTGCCAACCACGACGACTACGACCCCGCCGAGCACGACATCATCTCGAACGCGTCGTGCACGACGAACTCGGTCGTGCCGATGGCCAAGGTCCTCGACGAGGCCTTCGGCATCGAGAAGGGCCTGATGACGACGGTCCACGCCTACACCGGTGACCAGAACATCCACGACGCGCCCCACAAGGACCCGCGTCGCGCCCGCGCGGCGGCCTACTCGATCATCCCGACCACCACCGGTGCCGCCCGGGCGGCGTCACTGGCGCTGCCGCAGGTCAAGGGCAAGCTCGACGGTGGTGCCCTGCGCGTGCCGATCCCCGACGGCTCGATCACCGACCTGACGGTGAACCTCGCGCGCGACGTCACGGTCGACGAGGTCAACGAGGCGATGAAGGCGGCCGCCGAGGGGCCGCTCAAGGGCATCCTGGAGTACTCGACCGACCCGCTCGTCTCGATCGACATCGTCGGCAACCCGCA
>CAYMGL010000132.1:1941-7643 GCA_964389945.1 uncultured Actinomycetota bacterium | reverse complement strand
GCTCGCCGCCGCCCTCGGGGCGGACGTGTGCGAGATCTACACCGACGTCGACGGCATCTACACCGCCGATCCGCGGATCGTCCCCGACGCCCGCCTCCTCGACCGCCTGTCGTTCGAGGAGGCACTGGAGCTGACCGCCCAGGGCGCCAAGGTGCTCCAGGTCCGCAGCGTCGAGATCGGCCGCAACAACGGCATCCCGATCCACGTCCGATCCAGCTTCAGCTACCAGCCCGGCACCATGGTCGTGCCACAGGAGGACCTCGTGGAGGACGCAATCATCTCGGGTGTCGCCCACGACACGTCGGAGGCCAAGGTCACCGTCCAGCACGTCGACGACCGCCCCGGCGTCGCCGCCGGCATCTTCAACGCGCTCGCCGACGCCAACGTCAACATCGACATGATCGTCCAGAACGTCTCCGAGGACGGCCAGACCGACATCTCGTTCACGGTCCCCGTCGGAGAGGTGTCGACCGCGCAGCAGGTGCTCGACGAGCTGATCACGGACGGCGGTGCGCACGGGGTCGACATCGAGCCGTCGATCGCCAAGGTCTCGCTGGTCGGTGCGGGCATGAAGACCCACCCCGGCATCGCCGCGAAGATGTTCTCGGCGCTGTCGGAGGCCGGCATCAACATCCAGATGATCTCGACCTCCACGATCCGGGTGTCGGTCGTGATCGCGGCCGACCGGGCCGAGGACGCCGTCCGCGCGATCCACGACGCCTTCGAGCTGGGTGGGGCGCCCGCCGCGTGAGCGGCATCGAACTGGCCGTCGTCCTCCTGGCGGCGCTGCTCGGCGGTGCTGTCCAGGCGACGCTCGGCTTCGGCGGTTCGTTCATCATGGTGCCGGCCGTGGCCGTCATCGTCCCCGACGCCCTGCCGGGTGCGGTCCTGCTCGGCCTGCTGCCGCTCACGGCGTGGGTCGCGTGGCGCGACCGCGACGCGGTGGACCGCGGCGCCTTCCTCAGCATCTCGATCGGGCGCCTGCCCGGCATCGTCGCCGCCACGGCCGTCGTGGCGCTCGCGCCCGACCGCGTCCTGACGTTGGTCATCGCCGCCGTCCTGCTGGTGGCCGTCGCCGCAACGGCCGCCGGCTGGTCGATCACGCCGACGCGGACCGCGCAGGGCGTCGTGGGTGTCGTCAGCGGGTTCACGGGGATCGCCGCAGCGCTCGGTGGTCCGCCCCTGGCGCTGCTCTACCGCGACGCCACCGGCGCCGACCGGCGTGGGACCCTCTCGGCGGTGTTCACGGTCGGCATCGTCATCGGCCTGGCCATGCTGGCCTCGGTCGGCGAGTTCGGGCGGGCCGACCTGCCGACGGGCCTGCTGCTCGGCGGTGCACTGCTGGGTGGTGCGTTGCTGGTGGCACCGGTCGTGCGCGGCTTCAGCGACGACGCCCTGCGGCGCGCGGTCCTCGGCTGGGCCGCGGTCGGCGCCGTCGCCGCGCTCGTCCGGTCGTTCCTCTGACCGGACCGCACCGCGACGGCTGACGACTCGCAGCCTGCGGGCGACTGCGGCACGCTGGTGGCTGCCCACCTCCCACGACCCGCCGAGGCCCGCATGTCCGCCCGCGTCGCCGTCGTCGGTGCCACCGGTGCCGTCGGCCAGGAACTCCGCCGCCTGCTCGAGACCCGTTCGTTCCCCGTGGAGGGCGAGCCCGTCTTCCTCGCCTCGGCCCGCAGCGCCGGGACGAAGCTGCCGTGGCGGGACGGCGAGGTCGAGGTCCGCGAGCTGACGGGCGACAACCTCGCCGACGTCGACATCGCGCTGTTCTCGGCCGGTGGCTCGCGCTCGAAGGAGTTCGCGCCGGTGGCGGCGTCACACGGGGCCGTCGTCGTCGACAACTCCAGCGCGTTCCGGATGGATCCCGACGTCCCGCTGGTCGTCGCCGAGGTCAACCCGGACGCGGTCGACGACCGGCCCAGGGGCATCATCGCCAACCCCAACTGCACGACGATGGTGCTGATGGTCCCGGTCCGGCCGCTGCACGACGCGTTCGGGCTGACGGAGATGGTCGCCACCAGCTACCAGGCCGCGGGCGGCGCCGGCATGTCCGGCATCCGCGCCCTGCTGTCGGAGACCGAGAAGCTGCTCGGCGACCCCGACCTGCTGCGCCACGACGGGGCAGCTGCCGAGGCCAGCATCGAGCCCGAGCAGTTCAGCAAGGTGATCGCCTTCAACGTCCTGCCCCACGCGGGCAACTTCACGGACGGTCGCCACACCGACGAGGAGTGGAAGCTCGTCAACGAGTCCCGCAAGATCCTCGACCTCCCCGACCTGAAGGTGGCGCCGACCTGCGTCCGCGTGCCGGTCCTGGTGGGCCACGCCATCCAGGCCCGCCTGACCTTCGCCAGCGAGGTGACGCGCGACGCCGCGCTGGCGGCCATGGACGGGTTCCCCGGCATGCGGCTCGTCGACGGGGTCGACAGCGAGGGCGAGGAGCTCGCCTACCCGACGCCGCTCGCATCGGCGGGCGTCGACGACGTGCTCGTCGGTCGGGTCCGTGAGGACCTGCACGACCCCCACAGCCTGAACCTGTTCGTGGCGGGTGACAACCTGCTCAAGGGCGCCGCGCTGAACACGGTGCAGCTGGCCGAACTGGTCCACGAGCGCGGCTGACGCGGGTCAGCAGGTGCAGGGCACCCCGCCGCACTTGGGGCAGCCGTCGCGGTAGCGCTCGGCAGCCTCGGCGAGGTCGATCCCGGCCATGTCGGCCAGCGTCGTGAGCCACGCGAGCACGTCGGCGAACTCCTCGGCCTGCCGCTGTTCGTCCTGACGGAACAGCGCACGCGCGAGCTCCCCGCACTCCTCGACGAACCACGCGTGGGTGCGGGCGATCCCACGTTCGGCGTCGCGGACGCCGTAGGTCGCGCGGATCGTCGCCTGGAACGTCGACAGGTCCACTCAGCGCTCCACGGCGGCCACGTCGGCATCGACCGGCGCGGGCATCGCGTCGCCACCGGGCCCCCAGCCGGCGTGTCGCTCGAGGAGTGCCGGCGGCATCGGGCGCCCGAGCATGTAGCCCTGTCCGAGGCGGCAGCCCCACCGGCGCAGCAGGTCGGCCTGGTCCGGGTGCTCGATGCCTTCGGCGATCGTGTCCAGGCCGAGCGCGTCCGCCATCTGGATGATGCCGTGGGCGATCAGGGAGGCCTGGTCCTGCCCGGTACCGCTGAGTGCCTCCACGAAGGGCCGCGCGATCTTGAGCACGTGGACCGGCAGGCGCGAGAGGTGCTGCAGGGACGAGTAGCCAGTCCCGAAGTCGTCCATCGCGATGCGCACGCCGAGCGCCGTCAGCTCCTCGAGCATCGTCACCGCCCGGTCGACGTTGGACGTGACCGCGTACTCGGTGACCTCCAGCAGCAGTCGCGACGGCGCCAGCCCGGCGTGCTCCACGGCCTCGGCGACCTCGGCGATGAGCCGGTTGTCGGCCAGCAGCTGCGACCGCGAGACGTTGACCGAGATGATCGTGTCCTCCGGCCAGCTGGCGGCCAGCTGGCACGACTCGCGCAGCACCCGGTGGCCGATCTCACGCATCATCCCCGTCTCCTCGGCGAGGTCGAGGAACGCGGTCGGGGTCAGCAGGCCACGGTCGGGGTGCTCCCAGCGGACCAGCGACTCGGCCCCGATGATCGTGCCGGTCGTGAGGTCGACGAGTGGCTGCGCGTGGAGCAGGAACTCGTGGTCGGCGAGTGCCCGCTGCAGGTCGTTGCGGAGCACCAGTCGTTCGCGTGCCTGGTCGTGCATCGCCTGCTCGAACGCCCGTGTCCGCGTCCCGCCGTCGCGCTTGGCGGCGTACATGGCGGCGTCGGCGTTGCGCAGCAGCGTCGCCGCGGAGACGGGCTCCTCGCCCACGTGCTGGGCGATCCCGACCGACGTGCCGACGGTGACCTGGCCGATGTCGAGCTCGAACGGCTCGGCAAGCACCTGGGCGAGGCGGTCCGCGACCTGCTGGGCCCGGTCGTCGTCCACGTCGCGCAGCAGGACGGCGAACTCGTCACCACCGAGGCGCGCGACGAGGTCGCTGATCTTGATCGCCCCCTCGAGGCGGCGTGCCACGGCACGGAGCAGCTCGTCGCCGACGTGGTGGCCCATCGAGTCGTTGATCGTCTTGAAGTCGTCGAGGTCGAGGAACAGCACGGCGGTCGAGCGGGGCGCCCGGCGCAGCTCGTCGTCGACCTCGTTGGTGAAGCGCGACCGGTTGCACAGGCCGGTGAGCGCGTCGTGGTCGGCACGGTGGCGCAGGGTCTCCTGCAGGCGGTGGAGCTCGGAGAGGGAGCTCTCGAGCCGGGCTGCGGTCAGCGACGTCGAGAGCTGGTTCGCGACCGCGGACAGCAGGTCCTGGTCCCGGTCGGTCAGGGCATCGAGGTCGCCGAGGCGGTCCGCGACGACGATGAAGCCCAACGGTCGGTCCGCGCCGCTGAGCGAGACGAGGATCGCGTCGCTCGGCAGCTCCATGTCGGACAGCAGCGCAGGGTCGAACCCGAGCGCGAAGGCCTGCTCCCCGTCGCGGAGTCGGACGCTGCCGGAGCGGTGCAGCGACGAGATGGCCGCCTGCTCGCGCGTGCTGAGCGTGCGGTGCTCGATGGTCGGGTCGGCCCCCTCGGTGGCGCGGGCGACGATGCCGGTCGCGCGGGGGTCGTCGCTGCTCGGGCCGACGACCACGACGGTGATCCGGACGTTCATGCGCTGGCGCACCGTGTCGGCCAGCTCGGCGAGGCTGGTGTCGACCTCGTGCTCCGCCGCGAGTGACTGGGAGATGCTGTAGAGGAAGGACAGCGAACGGTTCGCTGCACGCTGTCGTTCGTACACGCGGTAGGCACCGAACAGCGCCAGCACCGGGATCGTCAGCAGCACGAGGGCGGCCGGCGCCAGCTCGATCAGCGTCACGACCAGCAGCGCGAAGCTCGCGTTGCCGAGCGCGCCGATCGCGGCGCCGTTCGCGGACTCGCGCGGCTTCTGGAAGCCGAGTCGACCGTCGATCAGTGCGATCACGTGGCTGACGATCATCGCCGAGACGACCGAGGTCACCACGGCCGCCACCATCGCGAGCGCCCAGTTCCCGGGCGACAGTGCGCCGGCACCCGGGTCGGCGAACGTGTGGAAGGTGATCACCCCGGCTGCCGTGGCAGCCCACGACTGGGTGAGGTTGAAGGCCAGCTTCAACAGGCTCTGTCGGCGCACCAGCGTGAGCACGAGTGCCAGGCCGATGGCCTGGGCGATCAGCTGCTCCCCCGGCACGAGGAGGAACAGCCCGAGTGTGAAGGGCAGCTCCGCCATGGAGATCGTGTGTCGCTCACGACCGATGTCGAGGTGGATCGAGGCCAGCTCGGCCAGCGCGACGAGGAGCGCGACGCCGAGGACCGGCAACTGGATCGAGCCGATCGGTGTGGCAGGCCCCGGCAGGACGAACCAGGCGGCGACGTCGAGGACGAAGAGGACGCCGATGACGACCCGGATCGCGCCGAGGCCTGTCATCGAGCGTGTGTAGGGCACCTGTCCATCTTCCGACGGTGGACCCGTCGGCCGGCGCGGGGTCCGGGTTACGACCGCAGCCGGGGTGTCCCGGTCGGTTGTGGCGCCAGAGCGCGGTACGGGTCCTGCTGAGGATCCTAGGGTCGAGCGGCCAGTCCTGATCAGTGACCCCATCTCACGTTGGTCCACGTCGAGCCGGTCCAGGTGCTGCCGGTCCACGTCGAGCCGGTCCA
>CAYMGL010000132.1:0-1841 GCA_964389945.1 uncultured Actinomycetota bacterium | reverse complement strand
GTCCACGTCGAGCCGGTCCAGGTGCTGCCGGTCCACGTCGAGCCGGTCCAGGTGCTCCCGGTCCAGGTCGAGCCGGTCCACGATGCGTGGTCGAAGTCGCCGACCACGGTGCGCTCGCCGGTCAGGTGCTCGCCGTGGCCGTTCTGGAGGACGAAGTGGCCGCGGTCGCCGTCCAGCGATCCGGTGCCGTCGGACCAGCCGTGGCGCTGGATGCCCTTGATGCGACCGCGCAGCGTGGTCGGGGAGAAGAGCTCGTGGAGGTCGAGGACGCCGTGTCCGGCCTGGCGGGCGGGCGCGTCGACGGGCACGGCGGAACTCGTGATGATGGCCTTCGCCTCGTCGGGCGTGAGGTCGTCGCGCGCCTCGAGGAGGTTGGCGACGACGCCGGCCGTGAAGGCCGTGGCCTGTGACGTGCCGCTGCCGCGCAGGCCGCCGTCGACGATCGCGTCGGGGTTCCCCAGCGCGATGGCGGCATCGGGGGCGAGGCCACCGAGGATCGAGCGGCCGGGTGCGACGACGTCGGGGGAGCGGCCGCGGGAACCGACGGCGGACCAGGACGGGACGGTGGCGCGGTGCAGGAGCCCGGGGTCCACGTCGCGGGTGTCGGCGGCGCCCACGGCGATGACCCACGGGCTGATCGCGGGGGTCGTCAGCCGGCCGAGCTCCGCGCCGTGGTTGCCGGCGGCGACGGCGACGGTGATGCCGTGGCGCCACGCGGCCTCCACGGCGTAGGTCAGCGGGGAGGTGGAGGCCGGGTTCGTGCCGTCGGTGCCGAAGGACAGTGACATCACGCGGATGTTGCGGCCGTCGGTCCTGCGGTTCGTGACGGTCCAGTCGATCCCTGCCAGGACCTGTGAGACGTCGGCGACGCCCCGCTCGTCGGCGACCTTGACGTCGATGATCCGTGCGGCGGGGGCGACGCCCGCGATGATCCCCGCCATGGCGGTGCCGTGGCCGTAGCCGTCGCGCGCCGTGCTGGTCGACATCGACACGTCGGCACCGGCCTGCACGACGGCGGCGACTGCGCTGGCCTCGACCCCGCTGTCGAGGACGGCGATGTCGATCCCCGTGCCGTCCATGCCGTCGTCGACCATGTCGCGGCCGCCGATGGCGAGCGCGGCTGCGCGGGGCGACTGGCCCGCGACCGTGGCGGTCGGCTCGCGGACGGTGCTGGTGTCGGCCAGGTGGGTGCCGTCGAGGGCGGTCTCGGTCACGGACAGCAGCGTGACCGGCGCGTCCGGCGTGACCTCGCTCGTCCGGGCGTCCGCGGCGAGCTCGTCCACGAGGGGCGCCGGCACACGGGCGGACACGCCGTCGATGAGGTCGATCTCGAACTCGACCTCACCACCGTGGGCGATGACGGCAGCGGTCACTGCGTCGGTCGCAGCCCCCCGCACCACGACCTCGACCATGTCCGGGTCGGCATCCGGCAGGACGGACACGGCCATGGCAGCCGTCAGGATCCCGGTGAGGATGCCGCGCGCGGCGGCTGGAGGGGGGCGCAAGTTCATCACCTCACGTGAGCGGTACGTAACTCTGCGTGGTCATCATGCCGAATCGTCGCCGACTCGGAGCCGAATGTATGTAAACAACTATGAAGTGTGCGCCAGCCGCGCCATTGGGGCTCGCCGGCGCGGGCCAGACCGCTCGAAGCGGACACACCGGACGCTGCGCGGGCCGCTGCAGGCACGCCGCACGGGGGGTCAGGCGCCCCAGCGGACGTTGGTCCAGGTCGACCCCGTCCAGGTGCTGCCGGTCCACGTCGAACCCGTCCAGGTCGACCCCGTCCACGTCGAACCGGTCCACGTGGAACCCGTCCACGTGCTGCCGGTCCAGGTCGA
>CAYMGL010000131.1:0-7653 GCA_964389945.1 uncultured Actinomycetota bacterium | reverse complement strand
CGACGACGACCTCCTCGAGGTCGCGCTTGGACTGGCGCAGGTCGTCGAGCTGGCCCGACAGGAAGGCGTGGCGGTCCTCCAGGGCCTTGAACTCCTCGAGCGCCAGGGGGTTGACGCGACCGAGCAGGCCGAGCTTGCGGGTCAGGACGTCCTCGGTCTCGACCAGGGCGGCCCGGTCGTCGTCGGCCGCGTCGGGGTGCTCGGCGCGCAGCTCGTCGGGGGACATCCCGAGGTCGTCGCGGATCTTCTCGACCAGCTGGTCACGGCGCATCGACAGGTCGTGGCGTGCCATCTCGGCCTGGTGACGAGCCTCGCGGACCTGCTCGACCTCCGTCGTGAGGTCACCGAGACCGGCGCGGACGGCCTGCAGCTGCTGCCGGCGTTCGCGGACCTCCTCGGCCAGCATCGTGCGCTCGTCCTCGGCCTGCTGGACCGCCCGGTCCAGACCGTCGAGCGCGAGCTGGATCGTCGCGGCCAGCTCGCCGCAGCGGGCGATGCCGGCCTGCCGGCGCTCACGGCGGCGGGCGGCCTCCGCCAGGGCGCGCTCGACCGCGTCGGCCTCCTCGCGCAGCTCCTCGGCCTGCAGCTCGAGGTGACGCACCTGCTCGGTGATGCGCTCGAGCTTCACACGCGCGTCGAGCTCGTGCTCACGGGCGACCTCGACCGCGCCGTCGAGCTCGGCCGCCACGGCGTCGTCGGACTCCTCGGGCACCGGCTGGTCCTCGGCGACCTCGGGGCCGTGCGCCTGGAGCGTCCCCAGCTCCTCCCGGTGCTGCGAGAGGTTCTGCAACAGCTCGGCGTGCTGCGCCTGGACGACGCCGCGCTGGCTCTCCAGCGACGACGCCTCCTTGTGCAGCCGGGCGAGCTTCTCCGCTGCCGCCGTGATGCGTGCGTCGGACTCGTTGATCGTCCGGGTCGCCTGGTCGTGCTCCTCGCCGGCTGCGGTCGCGCGACCGCGGGCGTCCGCGAGGAGGCCCTCCAGCTCGTCGAGCCGCGCCGACAGCTCCCCTGCCGCGGCCTCCGCCTCGTCGGCGGCCGATGCCGTGGCGACGGCGGAGTCGGCCGGGCGCTCACCACCGCGGTAGCCCTCGGGACCGGCGACGTCGCCGTCGGCCGTCACGAACGTGCCCCACGGCAGGCGCCCGTGCAGCAGGACGGCGGCGTCCCACGACCCGACCACCCAGGTCCGCGCGAGTGCGGCCTTCAGCGCCGCGACGGCGCGGTCGGCGCCGGGCTCGTCCGACGGCGTGAGCAGGCGTCCCGCCGGCCGGGCGTCGGCCGCGGCGAGGGTCTCGGTCTGCTCGGCGGTCAGGTCGACCGGCGTCGGCGCGGCGTCCCGGGCCGCCAGCACCACGGCCGCCCCTGCCTCGGTCTGGCGGAGCCAGCCGATCGCACGGCGTGCGGCCTCGGAGGTGGTGACGACCACGGCCTCGCCGAGCGAACCGAGCGCCGCGCTCATCGCGACCGCGTCGCGCTCGTCGATGCGGACCAGGTCGGCGACGGCCGCGAGGACACCGTCCACCGAGCCACCGCGACCCGCTTCGAGGAGCGCGTCGGCGCCACCCTCCCGCTCGGCCAGCGCGGCGCGCAGTGCCTCTGCGCGGGCGGCGAGACCGGAGCGCTCGCGCTCGGCCGCGGCGATCCGCTCCTCGACGTCGGCGACGTCGGCACGCGCGGCCTCGACCGCGGCCTCGGTCGCCTCGAGCCGCTCGGTCAGCTCGACCTCGGCGACGTCCAGCTGCTGGATCTCGCCCTGGACGGCCTCGATCTCCTCGGTCACCTCGTCACGGCGCTCGTCCAGCGACTCCAGCTGGGCCGCCATGCGACCGACCTCGGCCTCGGTCGAGGCGATGCGGCCGCGCAGCGCGGTGACCTGGCCCTCCCAGCGCAGCACCCGCTCGCGCTGCTCGGCGCGACGCCGGCGGGCGGCGATGATCTCGTTCTCGTGCTCCCGGCGGGCGGCCTCGGCGGTGCGGCGGGCGGCCGCGGCCTCCTCCATGGCGGTGCGGGCGGCGGCGCGCTCGACGGCCCGCTCCTCACGCTGGCCGTCGAGCCGGTCGGCGTGAGCGCGCAGCTCGGTCGGGTCCCGGCCGGCCAGCGGCTCCTCGACGTACTCGAGCAGGTGCCGACGACGCTGGTCGACCAGCTCCGCGGCCGACTTCAGCCGTTCCTGCAGCGTCCCGAGGCGGTACCGCGTCTGCTGGGCGCGCTCTGCGGCCGGGGCGACCTCCTCGAGCTCCTCCTCCAGGGCCTGCTCACGGGCCCGGGCGCTGCGGAGCCGCTCCTCGGCGTGCTCGAGCCGCTCGTCGGCGTCCGCATCCACGTCGCCCTGCCGCGCGAGACGCTCGTCCAGCCGGGCGAGGTCGAGCGCGGCGAGCCGCGCCTGCACCTCGCGCAGGTCGGCCTGGAGCCGCTGGGCCTTGTCCGCCGCCTCGGCCTGCCGCTCGAGCGGGCGCAGCTGTCGCCGGAGCTCGCGCAGCACCGTCAGGAGCTTGTCGATGTGCCCCTCGACCTGGTCGAGCTTGCGCAGCGCGCGCTCCCGACGGCGGCGGTGCTTGAGGATGCCTGCGGCCTCCTCGATGTACTTGCGTCGCTCCTCGGGCTTGGCCTGCAGGATCTCGTCGAGCTGTCCCTGCCCGACGATCGTGTGCAGCTCCTTGCCGAGCCCGGTGTCGCTGAGCAGTTCCTGGACGTCGAGCGCGCGGACCTCCTCACCGTTGATCGCGTAGACGGACTCGCCCGAGTGGAAGATGGTGCGGGAGACCCGAACCTCCTTGAACTGCTGGGCGGACCCGGCGACACCGAGCGCCTCGGACCCGAGGCGGCCGTCGGAGTTGTCGATCGCGATCTCGACCTTCGCCTGCCCGAGCGCCTTGCGGGTCGGCGAGCCGGCGAAGATCACGTCGGACATCTGGCCGCCACGGACCCGCTTCGCCGAGCCGGTGCCGAGCACCCAGGCGAGCGCGTCGACGACGTTGGACTTGCCCGACCCGTTCGGCCCGACGATGACCGTCAGCCCCGGCTCGACCTCCAGCTCGGTGGCGTCGGCGAACGACTTGAAGCCGCGCATCGTCAGGGAGGTCAGGAACAACGTCGGCTCGGGCGTGTCGCGGCGTTCACTCGTTCCGCGCGACTGTAGCCCCGGCCCGGAGGGGCCCCGCGGAGCCGTCCCGCAAGCCTCCCGGCAGGGTCCTGCAACGTGCGACGCGGACCCCGAGGGGTCCGCGTCCTTCCGTGCTGGCTGCGCTCAGGCGCGTGCGCCGGCCTCGACCAGCTCGCCGCGCATGTCCACCTCGACGGTGGTGATCTCGTCCGACCGCGCCTCGGCCTGCTCGAGGGCTGCCTCGAGCTCCTGGACCCGGTTGCGCAACGAACGGATCTCGTCCAGGAGACGCAGCGTCTCGACGTCCGTCCCTACCCCCATGAGCGCCTTCATCCGTGCTCCTCCGCATGACCAGGTTGTCGGTCGTGTGTCGTGACGGGCCGACCGACGTGAACGTGCGTCGATCGGTCACTCCCGCTGCCGGCGCTCCGGGCGTGGCGACGCGCCGGGCGTGGGCATGGTCGAGCCTACCGCCTCACCCGCTGCAGCGGTACCCCCGATCCAGTGACCACCCGACCACTCGAGACAGGGGCTGGCCGGGTCGAGGAGGCCAGCCGACCACGCTCACGCGCGCAGCGAGCACGGACCTGCGACAGAGGCGGGGCGGGGCGAGGAGCCCCGCCGACAGAGCTCGCGAGCGCAGCGAGCCACAGATTCAGTACTGCGACTGGGGGTCGAAGTAGCTCACGATCTCGGGGCGCTTCTTGGTCGCCGTCTGGATGACGGCCTTCTCGATCGGCTTGCGCGAGCGGAAGCTCGGCAGTCCCTCGCGGCCGTAGACCTTGAGGTGCTCGCTGACCTCGCCCTCCTCGTCGATGGTGAGGTCGGGGGTGTCGTCGTCCAGCGACGAGCCGCGGAACTTCATCGCCGCCTGGATGACCTCGTGGATCGCCCGGTAGAGGCGGCGCGTCTCCTGGGTCGACAGCGAGTCGGACATGCGGTCGTAGCGCAGCCCGGCCTCGTAGAGGATCTCGTCGGAGTAGACGGCACGGAAGCCCAGGACGTGCTCCTGGTCGATCAGGAAGTTCTTCAGCGGCATGGCGGCCTCGGCCAGCACGCGCGCGAACTCCATCCAGGTGAGGTTGTCCTCGAGCGGGTCCCACGCGGTCTCGCTGAGGCCGACGGCCTCGAGGGCGTCCTCGGTGGGGACGACGCCCGTGGACACCTGCGGGTCCTTGTCGGGGTCCGACAGGTGCAGTGCGCCACCGATCGTGAAGCGGACGATCATGTGGGTGTCGTCGCCGGGCTTCTCGTTGGCCGTCTCCGCGTGGAGGTAGGCCGTGCCGCGGGCGTCGATGATCCACGTCAGGTCGTCGTCGAGGTCGAGGAACAGGATGGTCCCGCGACGGCGGCAGGCCTCGATCTTGTGCCCGTGCAACGCGCTGATGAAGTCAGGGCGCGTCCGGTGGAACGGACGGACGATCGACGGCGTCTCGACGACGATCCCCGGCCCGGCCCCCTTCTCGCTCTCCTCGTCCTGGACCCGCTTGCCGACGACCTCCTTGTCGAGGTCCTTGCGGAGTACCTCGACCTCGGGCAGTTCCAGCACGTGTGCCTCCTGTGTCCATGACGAGCGGGCGGGAGTGCACCGGAGCACGGCGCACGACAGCACGCGCAGGGCGCGCTGCAGGTTGACAGGCTAGTCGGTCGCTCCGACCCCCCGGTCGCGCAGGGCGCGCCAGGCCTCGGCCGCGGCGGCCTCCTCGGCCCGCTTCTTGCTGCTGCCCACACCCCGGCCGAACACCTCGCCGCCGACCTGCGCCTCGACGGTGAAGGTCGGGGCGTGGTCGGGACCGGTCGAGGTCCACGAGTACCGCAGGTCGCCGAGGTCGCTGCCCGCCAGCAGCTCCTGCAGGGCTGTCTTGTGGTCGAGGATCGCGTCACCGGAGGCGAGCAGCTGCAGCCGGTCCCCCATCACCTCGATGATCAGGTCGCGGGCCCGGTCCCAGTCCGCGTCGAGGTACACCGCGCCGAGCAACGCCTCGAACGCGTCGGCCAGGATCGAGTCCTTGTCCGAGCCGCCGGACGCGGCCTCGCCGACGCCCAGCAGCACGTGCGCACCGAGGTCGATGTGCCGTGCCGCGGTCGCGAGCTCCGACTCCCGCACCGCCTGGGCCCGCACCTGCGCCAGCTGGCCCTCGTTCGCCTCCGGCAGCTCGGCGAAGAGGAGCTCGGCGACGACCAGCGACAGCACGGCGTCCCCGAGGAACTCGAGGCGCTCGTTCGGTGTCACGCCGCCGTGCTCGAACGCCCAGGAGCGATGGACGAGCGCGCGGGCGAGGTAGCCGTCGGCGGGCACGTCGAGACCCAGTCGCCGGGCGAGCCCGCCCGCCTGCTCGACGGCCGCCGTCGGGACCTCGACGGGGTCGCTCACGACGTCGGCTCGCACGACCGGACCGCCGGCGTCCGCGGGACGCCAGCGGTGGTGCGGGGGCCGTGCGAACGACCCATCACTCAGTCGACGTCGAGCGCCGTGCGACCCTGGTACTGGCCGCACTCCTGGCAGACGGTGTGCGGTCGGATCGTGGACTTGCAGCGCGGGCAGGTGGCAGTCGCCGGCCGGGCCATCTTGTACCACTGGGCCTTGCGGTGCCGGGTGCGGCTGCGGGACATCTTGCGCTTCGGGACGGCCATCGGACGCTCCTGGTGTGCTGGTGGGTGGGGTCTGGTCAGTTGGAGGACAGGTCGAGGTCCTTGAGCGCGGACCAGCGGGGGTCCGGCTCCTCCTCGCGCCTGGCGCGGAGCTCGTCCTCGGTGAGCATCGCGACGCCCTCGCCGACGGGCGGCTCGCAGTCGTCGCGCTCGCAGCGGACGCGGGTCGGCAGGTCGAGGACGACCACGTCGTGCAGCAGCCGCTCGAGGTCGATCGCCGAGGCGTCGTCGACGAGCTCGTAGCCCTCGTCGACCTCCTCGTCCTCGATCGCCCGGCGCGGGTCGGCGAAGAGCTCGCCGACCTCGGCGCTGCGGTCCATCTCGACCGGGCGGAGGCAGCGGCCGCAGTCCATCGTCAGGTGCCAGGCGACGTCGCCGTGCACCCAGATGCCCTCGATCACGGAGTCGAGGCCGAGTGCGAGCTCGAGCTCGCCGCTGAGCGCGTCCTCCGCAGGCCCCCACGGGTCATCGCCGACCTCCTCCACCGCGATGGTGCGGTGGAGCTGGCGGGTCGAACCCGGCTTGCCGACGAGGTCGGCGACGGGGATGAGCACGGTGGAACCTGCTGACGGGGGTGCGGTGACGGCGGCCCTGCGAGGGGCGGTGCGCGGACGGTCCCAACGGGGACGGACGCACGCTCGACGGGCCGCTGCCGCGGCGGACGGTCAGGGTAGCGACCGCGCCGTCAGTCGTCGTCCTCGACCTCACCGACGGCCTCGGCGAGCGCATCGGCGCCGAGTCGGCCACGCAGGTTCTCGCGGCCCCGCTCGACGGTGGCCAGCGTCTTCTGCAGCAGGATCTCGAACTTCGCGAGCTGGGCATCGACGTAGTCGTCGGCCTCGAGGCGCAGGCGGCGGGCGTCCTCACGCGCCTCGTCACGGATGCGGTCGGCCTCGTTGCGGGCGGCCGACACGATCTCGGTGCTCGACAGCAGGCTCTCGCGCTCCTTGCGGGCGTTCTCGATGATCGAGTCGGCCTCGGCCCGGGCGTTGGCGAGCACGTCCGCCCGCTCCTTGGTCACCCAGCGCGCCTGCTTGACCTCCTCGGGGACCGCCGCGCGGATCTCCCCGACCAGGCCGTCGACCTCAGCGCGGTTGAGCATGATCGAGGACGACAGCGGCACGGGCTTCGCCTCGGCCAGCATCTCCTCGAGCTGTGCGAGCTTGGCCTCGAGCCCAACGTGCGACTGGTCGTCGCTCATGAGAGTCCCATGTCCGGTTCGGTGTCGACCCACGAGGCTATCGGCGCCGCGCTCGCGGATGGGCCACCAACGGGTGCGGGGACGACACCCGACCACCGATCCTGCACCCGGTCCTGCGACCGACCGACGCATGTGCACCCGGTCGGCCGGGTCAGCCGGCGACGCGCTCCAGCAGCGCCGCGTGGGCCGCCTCGGGCAGCAGGCCGGCGACGTCGCCGCCGTACCGCGCGACCTCCTTCACCAGCGAGCTCGACAGGTAGGACCACGCCGGGCTCGTCGGCAGGAACAGCGTCTCGACGCCGGCGAGCTGCTGGTTCATCTGCGCCATCTGCAGCTCGTACTCGAAGTCCGACACGGCTCGCAGGCCCTTGACGACCATCGAGATGCCCTGGTCGCGACAGAAGTCGACGAGCAGGCCCTCGAAGCGTTCGACCCGCACGTTGTCGAGGTGCCCGATGGCAGCGTCGATGAGCTCGATGCGCTCTGCGAGGTCGAACATGCCGCCGCGCTTGGACGGGTTCTCGAGGACCGCGACCACGAGCTCGTCGAGCTGCGACGCAGCGCGTTCCACCACGTCGACGTGGCCGTTGGTGATCGGGTCGAAGCTGCCCGGGATGACCGCGACGGTCGTCATGTGTCGGGCTCCTCGCGGACGGCGGTGTGCAGTGTCGTCGAACCGTAGCGACGGCTGCGCTCG
>CAYMGL010000130.1:0-7665 GCA_964389945.1 uncultured Actinomycetota bacterium | reverse complement strand
ACCTCGAGATGAACCGGCTGCTCGGCGGCCGCGCCGAGCTGACCGAGGACCTGCGCGATGCTGCCCGCGTCTCGGCGGTCAAGGCCGGTCGCCAGGCGCTGAAGGACTTCCTGGTCTTCCCTGCGCTGGTGGGCCTGGCCGCCCTGTCGCTGCCGGTCGCGCTGGCGGTCGCGGGCGGCAACCTCGCCGCGAACCTGCTGCGCAACCTCTGGACCTTCGTGATCATCTTCTGCGGCCACTTCCCGGAGGGTGTGGCGCACTTCGAGATGGAGGTGCTCGACAACGAGACCCGTGCCGAGTGGTACCTGCGCCAGATGGCCGGCTCGGCGAACATCGACGGCTCGCGCACGTTCTCGCTGTGGACGGGGTACCTCGACCACCAGATCGAGCACCACCTCTTCCCCGACTGCCCGTCCTGGCGGCTGCGCGGCGTCGCCGTCGAGGTCCGTGACCTCTGCGACCGCTACGACCTGCCGTACGTGACGGGCCCGCTGTCGAAGCAGTTCGGCAACGTCATCAGCCGGGTCTGGAAGTACCGGCGGACCAACGAGGAGATCCTGGCCAGGGGCGACACGCTCGACTGACGGGCCCGTCGCGTCGGATCGGGTGGCGCGGCGCGTGCCGGGACAGGTGACGCGTGAGCCGCCTCTCCCCACGCCCGTACCGTCCCACCATGCGTCACCTCACGTCCGCCTTCGTGCTCGCGCTCGCCCTGACGGCGTGTTCGCCCCAGCAGGCCACCGAGCCGAGCGACGACCCGACGTCGCCCTCCGAGGCGTCCGAGTCACCCGAGCAGGACGAGGCGTCCCCCGACGACGAGGTGGCCGCGTCCCCCTCCCCCAGCGCCGAGCCGACCCCCGGCGCGTCGCCCACCGCCGTGCCGGACGCACCCCGGGCCACCGAGGTGCTGGCCGAGCGCGACGAGCCCTTGCGCTTCACCGACCCGTGGGACGACGCGAGCAGCCCCGCCGAGCTCGCGGGACGGATCACTGCAGCCGAGGAGGCGGCGCGCGACGACTCGCTGCCCCCGGAGCAGCGCGAGACCGCAGGCTTCGAGGCGCAGATGCGCTACCGGCAGCTGGCCGCGACGCCGGCGTGGACCGAGGACGTGCTCGCGGCGCTGCCCGAGCGGCTGCGACCGGCCGCACGCGGCAACATCGAGGCGCGCAACGCCCTGAACCGGCTGCTCGGCGAGCGGGACGAACCGCCGACGACGGTGCCGGCGTGGCGGATCGTCGAGCCGGCGCCGGCCGACGAGCTCGTCACGTACTACCGGGCTGCCGCCGAGGAGATCGGCGTCGAGTGGGAGTACCTCGCCGCCATCAACCTCGTCGAGACCCGGATGGGTCGGATCCGCGGATACTCCACCGCCATGGCGCGGGGGCCGATGCAGTTCATCCCCGAGTCGTGGGAGATCTTCGGCGCCGGCGGCGACATCGACGACGAGCGTGACTCGATCTACGCCGCGGCCCGCCACCTCAAGGAGCGCGACTGGGACGAGGGGCCGCGCGCAGCCCTGCTGCGCTACAACCGGAGCAGCAACTACGGCGACGCCGTCATCGCGTACGCCGAGGTGCTCAAGCAGGACCCCGGCGCCTACGCGACCTACCACGGCTGGCAGGTGCTGT
This sequence comes from uncultured Actinomycetota bacterium, assembly GCA_964389945.1. Taxonomy (GTDB): domain Bacteria; phylum Actinomycetota; class Nitriliruptoria; order Nitriliruptorales; family Nitriliruptoraceae; genus JBFGFG01. The sequence goes on along the minus strand of CAYMGL010000130.1, from coordinate 6,037 downwards.
ACCAGCCGGGCGACGACCTCTTCCTCCTCCCGGTCGGCTACGAGGAACCGGAGCCCGTCCCGCTCGACGAGTACCGCCAGCGACCCGTCGTCGAGGTGCGCGGCTGAGCCCGGCCGCACCCTGCCCCGTCCGCCGTCGCGCGATCGGCCAGACTGCGACCTGTCGACCCGGAGAACCCCCGTGCTGCTCGCTGACCTCGTCGCGACGTCGTCCGCCGTCGCTGCCACCCGGTCACGGACGACCAAGACCGACGCGCTCGCGACCGCGGTCGCCGACCTGACCGACGACGAGCTCGACGCCGGGCTCGCGTTCCTCGCCGGCCACCCCCGGCAGGACCGGCTCGGCGCCGGCTGGGCGACCGTGCTCGGCACGGACGTCGACGCAGCCGACACCTCGTCCCTGACGGTCCTCGACGTCGACGAGGCGCTCGAGCGGATCGCCGCACTCGAGGGGGCCGGCTCGCAGGGCGACCGTGAGGCAGCCCTGGCCGACCTCTTCCGCGCCGCCACCGCCGCCGAGCAGGACTGGCTGCGTGGGATGCTCCTGCGCGAGCTGCGGCAGGGTGCCAGCGACTCGCTGGTCGAGAAGGCCGTCGCCCGGGCGTGCGACGTCGGTGTCCGGGCCGTCCAGCGCGCCGTCGCGCTCAGCAACGACATCGCCACGGTCGCCCGCACGGCCCGGGCGGGCGGCGAGGACGGTCTGGCAGCGATCACGCTCACGCCGCTGCGGTTCGCCCGGCCGATGCTCGCCCAGACCGGGGCCGACGTCCGCGAGGTCGTCGAGGAGCTCGGTGCGACGGTCGTCGACACCAAGCTCGACGGCGCCCGCGTCCAGGTCCACCGCCGTGGCGACGACGTGCGCATCTTCACCCGCAACGGCAACGACGTGACGGACCGTCTCGCCGAGGTCGTGACCGTCGTGCGCTCGCTCGACGTCGAGGAGGCGGTGCTCGACGGCGAGGCCATCGCCATCGACGACGAGGGACGGCCACGCGGCTTCGGCGACACGATGGGACGGTTCGGCTCGGACGAGGATTCCGACGTCCGCGGGCCGGGGGGCGCCGAGCACGCGCTTCGGGTCTTCTTCTTCGACGTGCTCCGGGTCGACGGGAAGAGCCTCGTCGACCTCCCGCTCGACGACCGGCTGGCCCGACTGGACGCCGTGGTGCCGGCCGCGAACCGCGTGCCGCGGGTGCGCACGGACGACGCCGACGTCGCGCTCGCGTTCACGCGCGACGTGCTCGAGCAGCGGCACGAGGGCGTGATGCTGAAGGACCCCGCGAGCCCGTACACCGCCGGCAGCCGCGGCAGCGCGTGGCGCAAGGTGAAGCCGGTCCACACCCTCGACCTCGTGGTGCTGGCCGTCGAGTGGGGGTCCGGGCGACGGCGTGGATGGCTCAGCAACCTCCACCTGGGCGCCTACGACCCCGACGCCGACGACTGGGTCATGCTCGGCAAGACCTTCAAGGGGCTCACCGACGAGATGCTGCAGTGGCAGACCGACCGGCTGCTCGAGCTCGAGGAGCGACGCACGCAGCGCGTCGTGCACGTGCGCCCCGGACTGGTCGTCGAGGTCGCGCTGGACGGGTTCCTGCCCTCCCCGCGCTACCCCGCCGGCATCGCGATGCGGTTCGCCCGGGTCAAGCACCACCGTCCCGACAAGGACCCCAGGGAGGCCGACACCGTCGCGACCTGCCGAGCGATCTTCGAGGGAACACTGCGCCCGCGCCTTCCCTGACGGTCAGGCCGGACGACGGAACACTGCGCCCGCGCCTTCCCTGACGGTCAGGCCGGACGACGGAACACTGCGCCCGCGCCTTCCCTGACGGTCAGGTCATGGGCTGGAGCGCGGTCGCCGGCGCGGGCTGCCACGCGGGCAGCGTGAACGAGAACGTCGTGCCGACACCGACCTCCGAGCAGATCTCCAGCTCGCTGCCGTGCGCCTCCAGCACCTGCCGGACCAGCGCGAGGCCGAGCCCCACGCCCTCCTGCGCGCGACGGTCCCGGTCGCCGGCGCGGTAGAAGGCCTCGCCCAGGCGATCGACCTCCTCGGGTGCGATCCCGGGTCCGTCGTCGGCGACCTGCACGACGACGCCGTCGCAGGTGCGCTCGACCACCACCTGGACCGCAGTGCCTGCCGGCGTGTGCCGCGCGGCGTTGGCCAGCAGGTTGTCCAGCACCCGCTCGAGCAGCCGCGCGTCCGCGACGACGTCGAGGTCGAGGTCGCCGTGCACCGCCAGCTCGTGGTCGCGCAGGAGCGGCTCGGCGCGCTCGAGGGCCGCGGCGATCGCACCGCCGACCATGACCGACCCGGTGTCGGCCTCGAGCGTGCCGCGCTGGATCCGTGCCGTGTCGAGCATCGTGTCGAGGATGCTGGTCAGCCCCCGGGCCCGGGCCTCGATCCGCTCGGCGAGGGCGCGTCGCTGCTCGTCGTCGAGCCGGTCCCAGTGCTTGTTCATCGTCTGCGTGAAGCCGAGGATCACCGTCAGCGGCGTCCGGAGCTCGTGGGACGCGGTCGACACGAAGTCGTCCTTGAGCCGGTCGAGCTCGGTCAGCCGATCGTTGACCGACTGTGCCTCGGCGAGGTGCGCCTCCAGCTCGTTGCGTGCCTGCTCGGCACCGTGCAGCGCGCGCCCGAGCCGATCGGTGAGCAGCCACAGCACGGTGGCGAAGACCAGCAGCGCGACGAGCCGCGGCACCGCGTCGGCGCCCGTGAGCCCGGGCCCGGCGATCCCGCCGGCCAGGAAGGCAGTCACGACGACGAGGACGACGCCCACGTGGCGCCGCAGTGGATTGGCGAAGGCCGAGAGCCCGATCGGGACGAGGTAGAACCAGAACGTGTCCGAGGACGCGTCCCCCGCCGCGTACCAGGCGACGGTCGTCAGGCCGACCAGACCCACGACGTAGGCGATGCCCCAGGCGTCGCCGGGCTCCCACCACCTGCTCACGGTGGCCGCTGCCAGCACGTGCATGCAGACGCCCACGCCGAGCAACGCGGCGTCGAGCGTCGTCGTCGGCTGGGACACCGGCAGGAGCAGGGCGAGCAGCGCATCGCCGATGGCCAGCGACCACGCGATCACGGCGACCGCACGACGCCGGAAGCGCTGCATGTCGGAGACGTGGGGGGCTGGGAGGGACTGCATGCCCTCGTTGTCGACAGGTCGTCGGCTGGACTGAACGGTCCACACACGACCGTGCTGTCGACGCACGCTCGCTCAGGCTGGACGCACGCCCGGCACCCGCTGGCGACCCGACATCACACCTCGCTGACGAAGTCGCCGTGCCCGAGCTCGACCAGCGCGCGTCGGATCCGCTCGGCCGCGTCGTCCATCTCGGCGGGGTCGGGGTCGGCCGCCGCGTTGCGGAAGTCGAAGTCGTCCATCGCCTGGGTCGGGAAGACGTGGACGTGCACGTGCGGGACCTCGAAGCCGGCGATGACGGTGCCGACGCGGGCCGGGTCGAAGGCACGCTGGACGGCCTGGCCGACGGCGCGGACCACCTCGCTGACGTGCGCCCAGGTCCCGGCCGGGAGGTCGATCCAGTGGTCGACCTCGGCGATCGGCACCACGAGCAGGTGGCCCGTGGTCAACGGGTTGATCGACAGGAAGGCCACCGCGTGCTCGTCGCGCCACACGAACCGTCCGGGCAGCTCGCGCTCGATGATCTTCGTGAACACGGTCGCCACGGTTCGCCCTCGTCGGTGGTGTGGAGCGACCGTAGACGGTCAGTCCCGCAGCCGGACCAGCAACGGGGCGTGGTCCGACGGCTTGGTGCCCTTGCGGTACTCGCGGTCGATCCCGGCCTCGTCCACCCGCACCGACAGGTCCGAGCTGAGCAGCGCCAGGTCGATGCGCATCCCGTGGTCCTTGTGGAAGGCGCCGGCCCGGTAGTCCCACCAGGTGAACCGCTCCGGGCCGCGTTCGACGGCGGTGTCCCACGCGTCGTGGAGCCCGACCGCCTCCAGCGCGACCCGCTCCGGCTCGCTGACGTGCGTGCCGCCGTGGACCGCCGCCGGGTCCCAGACGTCGGCGTCCCGGGGTGCGACGTTCCAGTCACCCAGCACCGCCAGCGGTCCGTCCACGGCCGCCACGCGGTCCCGCACCGCCCGGAGGAAGTCCAGCTTCAGCTCGTACTGCGGGTCGTCCAGGGAGCGCCCGTTGACGACGTACACCGACGCGACGCGGACGACGGGGTGCTCACGGTCCTCGGCACCGGCCAGCGCGACCTGCGCCTCGACCCAGCGCGCCTCGTCGGGGACGGGCGAGCCGGGCAGCGTGGCCGTCGAACCCGTGACCTCGTGGTCGTCGCGCACCAGCACGGCGACCCCGTTCCAGCGACCCTCCGAGGCGTCGACGGCGACGTAGCCACGGGCCTGCAGCTCCAGGTGCGGGAACTGGTCGGGCGCCGCCTTGGTCTCCTGCAGGCACAGCACGTCGGGCCGGTGCTCGTCGAGGAACGCCTCGACGCGTGGCATCCGCTGTCGGAGCGAGTTGAGGTTCCAGGTCGCGAGCAGCACGGGGACTCCCCGTCGGTCGGGCGGCGGTGCGGACGTGGCACGCTACGGCCCACGACCCTCCCGCCGCCCGGAGCCGCGATGACCACACCGTCCGACCGCACGCTCGACCTCCTCGAACGCCTGGTCGCGATCGACTCCACGAGCGCGACGAGCAACCTGCCCGTGCTGGACGTCTGCGAGGAGGTCCTCGGCGCAGCCGGCGCCTGGCTGCAGCGGGTGCCGTCGACGGACGACGACGGCCGGGCCGGCCTGCTGGCGCGGATCGGACCCGACGTCGACGGCGGGGTCGTCCTGTCGGGCCACACCGACTGCGTGCCCGTCACGGGGCAGCCCTGGACGAGCGACCCGTTCACGATGACCGAGCGCGACGGCGTGCTCGTGGGCCGGGGCACGACGGACATGAAGGGCTTCATCGCCAACGTCCTGGCCGCCGCGCCGACCTTCGCCGCGGCGGCCCTGGCACGTCCCCTCTGGGTGCTGCTGACCTGGGACGAGGAGATCGGCACCGTCGGCGCCGGACCGATGACCGACGCCCTGCTCGAGCACACCACGCCCGCCTGTGCGATCGTCGGCGAGCCCACGTCGATGCGGCCGGTCGTGGCGCACAAGGGCGTGCGGTCGCTGGCGGTGACGGTGCAGGGCCGCGACGGCCACTCCTCCAAGCCCGCGCGGGGGGCCAACGCCGTCGTCGCTGCGGCTCGCATCGCGGCCCACGTGGCCGAGGTCGCGGCCGAGCGTCGGGCGGCCGGGGGCGACCCGCTGTTCGACCCGCCCGAGACGACCTTCAACGTCGCCACGATCAGCGGCGGCCAGGCGATCAACATCATCCCCCGGCACGCCGAGCTGACGTTCGAGTACCGCCCGGTGCCGGCCGACGACAGCTGGGAGCTGGCCGACCAGATCGCCGCGTGGGCGCGCCGCGAGGTGCTGCCCGACCTGCAGCGCGTCGACCCCGACTGCAGCATCGAGCTCGTCCGCGGGACCTACGTGCAGGGGCTGGCACCGGAGACCGACCCGGCGGGCTCCTACGAGGGCGTCGCCGACGGCGACGCCGTGCGCGACGGCAGCGGTGCCGCCGAGCGCGTGACCCACGCGGGGGCGGCCGAGGCGCTCGTGCGCGACCTGCTCGGCTTCACCGGCGAGGCGGGCACCGTGCCGTTCGGCACCGACGGCGGCTGGCACCAGGCCGCCGGCATCTCGACCGTGGTGTGCGGTCCCGGCGACATCGACCAGGCCCACCAGCCCGACGAGTTCATCGCCCCCGACCAGCTCGGCGCCTGCGACGAGTTCCTCACGGCACTGGCGTCCCACATGGCGCGGTGAGCCAGCTGGCACGAGTCGCGACGCCGGTCGCGCCCGCGACGTCAGTCGCGGAGCATGGTCGCGACTCGGTCGCGCCCGCGACGTCAGTCGCGGAGCATGTTCGCCATCTCGAACGCGAGCTCCAGTGACTGCTCGGCGTTCAGACGCGGGTCGCAGGCCGTCTCGTAGCGCTGCGACAGGTCGGCGTCGAGGATGTCGC
>CAYMGL010000129.1:0-7684 GCA_964389945.1 uncultured Actinomycetota bacterium | reverse complement strand
CGCCTGCCCGCGTCGTCCACCACGCCGCAGCCGCCGGTGACGGGGACACCGTGCTGACGTGGGCGGTCACGGCGGCGGAACGAGCGGCAGCACGTGGCGCGCACCAGCAGGCGACCGAACACCTCGCACGGGCACTGCAGCACGCTTCTCAGCTGCCACCGGCGGAGCGCGCACACCTGCTGGAGCGCTACGCCGAGTCGTGCACCACGTCGGCCGGGTCCGGCCTGGGCCGGGACGAGGCGGACCGGGCGGTGGCGCTGCGGCGCGAGCTGGACGACGCGCGGCGGCTGGGTGACGCGCTCCGCATCCAGGCCTCGCTGCACTACCAGTCGGGCCACAGCCCGGTGGCGTACGCGGCGATGGACGAGGCCCTGGCCGTGCTCGAACCGGAGGGGCCCTCACCCGAGCTCGCGGACGCCCTGTCGGAGGCCGTGACCCTCGCCATGCTGGCGCGCCGCCACGACGAGGCGACGGCACTGGGCGAACGAGCCATCGCCATGGCGGAGCAGCTGGACAGGCGACCGCCGCTGGCGCGGGCGTTGGACAGCTACGGCGCCGTCCAGGTGCTGACCGGCCAGGTCGAGGACGGTGTCGCCAACCTCCTGCGCAGCATCGAGGTCGCGACCGCGGCGGGGCTCGACCACGAGGCCGCACGTGCACTGGTGAACATCGGCTCCGGCGCCGGTGAGGTCCGCCGCTACGACATCGCGGAGCCGTACCTGCGGGAGGCCATCGCCTACACCGCCGAACGTGACCTCGACAACTACGGCACGTACACCACTGCCTGGCTCGCGCGGGTCCGGTTCGAGACCGGCAACTGGTCGGACGCCGCCGCGCTGCTCGCCTCGCTGCCGCTGGACGACCCCGGGCTGCCCGCGATCACCCGCATCACGGCCCTGACCGTGCTCGGCAGGCTGCGTCGTCGACGCGGCGACCCCGACGCGGCGGCACCGCTCGACCGGGCCTGGACGCTGGCCACCGAGACCGACGACCTCCAACGGCTGTGGCCCGTCGCCGCGGCACGGGCCGAGGCCGCGCTCCTCGACGGCACCACCGACGTCGCGGAGATCCTGCGCCGGCCCTACGAGCTGGCCGACCACCTCGACCACCCGTGGGCACTGGGTGAGCTCGGCCTGCTGCTGTGGCGTGCCGACGCCCTCGAGGGCGACCGCCGCGCAGCCGTCGAACGACGGGCCGGGGCCCCCTACCGCCTGCAGGTCGCCGGGGACGCGACGGCGGCTGCGGCAGCCTGGGCGGCGCTCGGGTGCCCGTACGAACAGGCCGGTGCGCTGAGCGACGGCGACGAGGACCAGCAGCGCCAGGCGCTGCGGCTGTTCGACGAGCTGGGTGCGGCACCTGCCGCAGCACAGCTGCGCCAGCGGATGCGGGAGGCCGGTGTCCGCTCGATCCCCCGTGGCCCGCGCCCCGCCACCGCCCGGCACCCCGCTGGCCTCACCCCGCGGGAGGCCGAGGTCCTCGAGCTCGTGGCCGACGGACTGACCAACGCGCAGATCGGCGAGACGCTGTTCATCAGCGCGAAGACGGCCGGTCACCACGTGTCATCGATCCTCGCCAAGCTCGGCGTGGGCAGCCGGCACGAGGCGGCCGACCTCCTCGCCGGCGACTAGGCAGGCACCGGCGACCAACATGGGGACCACCTCCCCATCTGCCCCCTGCCCAGCGTTCGTAGCGTCATCGACGTCCACATCCGCACAGGAGGACGGGATGCCGCGCTACCTGCTGGAGGCCACGCCGACAGCCGGTGCACCGGCACCCGCCGACATCGAGGAGCTGGTCGAGCGCAACCTGATGGCCTCGGTCACCTGGCTGTGCTCGTTCGTCGGTGACCGGACGACCTGGGCCCTCTACGAGGGCCCGCACCCCGAGGCGGTGCGCCGGGCAGCCGGCGCCAACGGCCTCGAGGTGCGCCGTGTCAGCGAGGTCCGGCTGCTCGACCCGTACGCCCACCCGGGCGCCACCGTGTCGGCGTGATCCATCGCGGTGCACCCGCACCGCCCACCACCACACAGAGGAAGCGCACATGCCGTTGTTCATGGACGTCCACACACTGGGCGACAGCGTCACCGCAGACGCCGTCGCGGAGGCGCACAAGCAGGACCTGGAGACGCAGGGCAAGTACGGCGTCGACTACCGCAAGTACTGGGTCGACGAGGAGGCGGGCAAGATCTTCTGCCTCGCCGACGGGCCGGACGCGGAGGCGGTCAGCCGGGTCCACGAGGAGGCGCACGGCCTGGTCGCCGACGAGATCTACCAGGTCGGCGAGTTCAGCTGACGTCACCGGCGAGGCGGGCCCGGTGCGCTCAGCGCCGGGCCTCGCCGCGCAGGAGGCGGTCGAGGTCCTCGACGAGCTCGGGCGTGGGGCGGCCGGTGGCGATGCCGTGCGGCTCGCCGTCGGTGTGGCGGACGTCCTCGCCGGTCATGCCGCGCAGGAACAGGTAGGCCCATCCGCCGACGTGGGTGTCGTAGTCGTAGCCGTCGCCCAGTCGCGCCTGCAGGTAGCGGTGCAGCGCGACGACGTACAGGTGCGCCTGCAGCAGGTAGTCGCCCTTGCGCATCGCCGACATGACCCGCTCGGGCGTCGTGTGGGCCTCGGTCTCGCACCACCGGCCCTCGGTCTCGTCGTCACCGTCCAGCCACTGGCCGAGCCCGTTGGACTTGTAGTCGGCGATCCAGAACCGGCCGTCGTGACGCAGGACGAGGTCGATCGACCCGACGAGCAGGCCGTGGGCGGGCCGTCCTGTCCCGCCGCGACGCAGGTGCTCGGCGGCCTCGGCGAGGGGGGCGTCGGACGTCCCGGCGTGACGCTCGAACACGTCTGCGATCGACCCGACGGTGAACGACGCGTCCGGCGCATCGCCGAGCGCCAGCGTGAAGTCGAGCTCGTCGAGCCGGTCCGCGCGCGCCACGTCGCGCAGCTGGAGCCCGTCGAGCGCCGGTCCGAGCGGTGTCCGCAGCGCAGCGTGGAGCCCGCGCGTCGCGATGGCGAGCTCGTCCTCGTCCGGGCGCACCGGCGCCCACCGGGCGCGGTCGGCGACGAGGTCGCCGAGCGCGTCGGCATCGGCCCCGAAGTCGGCGTGCTCGAGGACGTCGTGCAGGAAGGTGCCCCAGCCGGCGCCACGCGGCAGGGGCGCCAGCGGCACGTCGGGCTCGGCCGTGCAGACGTCGACCGGCAGCGGGTCCAGACCGTGGCCGGCGGTGGCCGCGACCTGGTCGGTGTCGACCTCGTCCTGCGCGTCGGCCTCCTCGGGCGCCGGCGCGACCCGGCCGCGCAGCAGCCCGGTGAACGAGGCCCGGCCCCAGTGGACGTCCAGCCGCTCGTCGCGCTGCCACGTCCGTGCCGCCAGCCGTCGTGGCTGCTCGTCGTCGACGGGCAACGGGGTCCGGGGACGCAGCTCCGCCGTCGTGTCCACCGTGATCGCGGGGTGGTCACCGCGCTCGTGCAGCAGCCGACGCAGCTCGTCCTCGTCCTCTCCCGCGTCCCTCGGTGCGGGATCGTCCGCGTCCGGTCGTCCCGACCCGAGGTCGCGCCAGAACAGCTGCCAGGCGGGTGAGGCCACCAGCGACCCGCCGTGGTCGTAGTTGCAGAGGTGGATCGTGCAGCGGTGTTCGGCACGGGTCAGTGCGACGTAGGCCAGACGCAGCCCGCCCTCCCACTCGGCCACCTCGTACGCCGTGCGCAGCCGGACCCGTTCGGGGTCCAGCGCCCTGACGGTCGCGGTCGACGCCGCGTGCAGCGCCACGGTCCGGACGTGGTCGTCCTGCGGGTCGTTGACGACGAACGGCTCCGGCCCGTCGACCCCGCGTCCCTCGCGGGTCCACAGGAACGGCACCCACACCAGCGGGAACTCGAGCCCCTTGGCGGCGTGCACGGTCAGCACCTGGACGGCGGCGTCGTCGCGCTCGAGCCGCAGCTCGCGCTCGGGCGGGGTCTGTTCGTCCTCGGCCTCGGCGCGGCGCGCGTCGAACCAGGCCGCCAGTGCGTGGGTCCCCAGCGCCTCGTCCTGCTCGGCCCGGTGCAGCAGCTCGGTGAGGTGGCGCAGGTTCGTCATCGTCCGGTCGCCCTCGCGCGTGTGGGCGTGCCGCTGTTCGGCCTCGCCCTCACGGATGGCGCGCTGCACGGCCGCCGCGATCCCGTGGCCGGCCCACGTCTCGGCCCAGCGACGCGCGTCCACCGCGTGCTCCTGCCACGCCGGGTCGTCGAGGTCCTCGAGCTCGTTGGCGTCCAGACCGACGAACGGGCCCACGAGCAGGCGGCGCAGCGCACGATCGTCGCCGGGCGCCACCAGCACGCGCAGCAGGTCCGCCATCGCGTCTGCCTCGACCGACAGCAGGACGTCGTCGCCACCACCCACGACGACCGGCACGTCGCGCTCGCGCAGCGCCGCGGCGACCGCGGCTGCCTCCTTGTGCCGGCGCACGAGGACGGCGCAGTCGGCGGCGCGCAGGCGGCGGCGTTCCTGCGGTTCGTCGCCGTCGGTCTCGACCGTCAGCCCCGACCGGAGCGTGTCCACGATGTCCTGTGCCACGTCCTGCGCGATGGCCGTGCGGACGTTCGCGACGTTGGACGCCCCCAGCTCGGGGATGTACTTCAGGGTGAGCCCGGCGGCGTCGCTGCCGTCGGCCTGCTGCAGGCGACCGTCCCGGCCGGGCGCCGGCCGCACCTGGACGTACTCGACCCGACCGGGGCTGCCGAGGCTGTCGACGCCGTCCTCGTCACCGCCGAGCAGGTGGTTCATGGCCTCGACGTACGCCCGGTCGGAGCGCCAGTTGGTCCGCATCGTCCGCGTGCGGTCCTCGGCGTCCTCCAGCGCTCGGAGGTAGGTCGCGAGGTCGGCCCCGCGCCAGCCGTAGATGGCCTGCTTGGGGTCGCCGACGACATGGAAGACCTCGCAGTCGGCGAACAGGCGCTGGAGGATGGACCACTGGACCGGATCGGTGTCCTGGAACTCGTCGACGAGCACGGCGTCGTACTGGCTGCCGACGTCGGCGACGATGGCGCCCTCGTCGTCCTCGTCGAGCGCGGCTGCGAGCTGGCGGAGCAGGTCGGCGAACGAGGCGGTCCCCGCCTCGTCGCGTCGCCGGCGCAGCTCGGTGCGGACGTCCTCGGCGAGCCGGCGCCGGACCCAGGTCTCCACACGGGCCTGCGTCGTGCGCAGCCCCTCGACGGCCTGCGGCAGCGGCGTCGACGCGATCCCCGGCGGCATCGTCGCGCCCGAGCTGGTCGTGTACGCCGGGTCGAACGCTGCGAGCGTGTCCGGGTCGGGCCGGCCACCGTCGGCGAGCTCGTCCTGCAGCGACCGCAGGCGTCCCAGCAGCCGCCGGTCGGTCGGCGCCCAGGTCGAGTTGCCGTTGATCTCGTCGTCGCGCCGGGCGGCCTCGGCCGCGTCGATCGTCGCCTGCGGGTCGCCGGCGGCCCGGCGGACGGCGTCGTGCGCGGCCTCGAGCTCGGCGAGGGGGTCGAGCCGCTCGCTGACGAGGTCCGGCGTCAGCACGGGATCGGGTTCACCCGCCACGACGCGGGCGATGGCGTGGACGTTGCCGCGTCGCAGCCGCATCGCGGCGAGCAGCTCGACGAGCTCCTCGGGTGCGTCGTGGGTGAACCGCACGAGCCAGTCGTCGACGACGGCCCGGACCAGGCGGTCGTCGTCGGTGTCGAGCTGGACGCCGGGATCGCTGTCGGTGTGGACGGCGGCCTGGCGCAGGACCTGGTGGCAGAACCCGTGGATGGTCGTCACGGTGGCCTGGTCGACGGTGCGCAGCGCGTCCTCGACCCGGCGCTGTGCCCGATCGATCCCACCGTGCTCGCGGGCATGCTCGACGATGCGTCGCAGCACCTCGTCGTCGGTCGACCACGAGTCGTCCATCGCCGCGCGTGTGAGGGCACGCTGGCCCTCCACGAGGCGACGCCGCACGCGGTCCTCGAGCTCGGCCGTCGCGGCACGGGTGAAGGTGACCAGCAGGAGCCGGTCCATCTCGAAGGGTTGGTCCCGCTCGACGACGAGCCGCAGCACGTTGGACGTCACGGCGTACGTCTTGCCCGTCCCGGCCGAGGCCTCGAGCGCACGCATGCCGCCACCGAGCTCGGCGGTCGCTTCGTAGGTCGGGTGCGTCACGATCGCAGCTCCCGCGCCGCGTCCTCACCGTCGAGGACGGCGTCCACCAGCGGCCGCAGCAGGACCAGTGCCTCGTCGAGGATGCCGGTGTGGCGCACCAGGTCCTCCCACGGCCGGACGTCGCGGAACACCAGCCGGACGTCGGGCTTGTCGCGCTCCGGGAACCCGCGCTCGTCGTCGTCGCGACCCCACACGTCGTGGGCCGTGTCCAGGGCCCTGCGGACCTCGCTGCCGACGCTGACCCGCTTCGAGCGGGCGACCTGGCCGTGCTCGACGATCAGGTCGGTGTCGGTCATGCCCTCGGTGACCTCCAGCGGGACGCCGCCGTGATCACGTGCGATGCGCTCGGCGGTGCGCCGGTGCAGCGCGTACGCCCAGCTGACCTTGGCGATGAACGGGACGCGCTCACGGCGGGCGCGGTCGTGGAGGTCGACCCAGCCGGCGAGCTCGTGGCGGGCGCGGTCGACGTCGAGCCACGGGTAGACGAACGGGTCGATGCCCGAGCCGTACTGCGCCCGCGACTGGATGAACGTCCGCGGCCGGTCGTCGGCCTGGTCGATGCACCCCACGAGGTGCCGCAGCCACGCCCGCAGGTGCCGCCGGCCGTCGGCCCGCCCGTACCAGGTCTCGACGAGGTGCAGGCGGTCCTCACCGACGGCGACCCGCAGGCGCCCCTCGATCGTGCGCCCACCCGCGTCGGCGGCGGCGTCGACGTCCTGCCGTGGGCCCAGCCGGTCGAGGCAGGCGGTCATGTCGCGCGCGATCTCGACGACGTCGCGGACCTCGAACCGTCCGACGGCACCCGCGGGCAGCCGGCCACGCGCGAGCGTCGCGTCGAGCACCTCGTCGTAGGTGCGGTCGGTGCCGCTGACCTCGTCGGCGGCGTCGAGCAGCGCCGTGCCGAGCTTCCACCGCTCGAGCGCGTCGAGCTGCAGCGGCTCGGTCTCGGGGAACGTCCGCAGGTCGTCGGGCCGGCCGATGCGCAGGCGGTCGAGCAGGGCCTGCGCCGGCTTGGCCACGACGCGGGTGAGGTCGGCCAGGCGCAGGACGTCGCCGTCGGGCTCGACCTCGGGCAGCGGCTCGCGCAGGAACGGCGGCGGGCGGGTCTGGTCGCGCTGGGCGACGCGGGCGGCGGCGAGCCGCACGTCGTCGTAGGACGTCGGGCCGTGCGGCAGCGCCGGGTCGAAGGCGTCCGGCCCGGTGGGCAGGACGGGGTGCACGACCGTGCGGTCGCGCAGCCCGGCCGCGCCCACGTACGCCTCGACGGCGTCGCGGAGCTCGGCGACGGGGATGGCGGGGGGCTGCTGGCGCCCCGAGACCGGGTCGCGTCCGGCGTAGCAGACGACCAGCGCGTCGCGGGCAGCGTGGACGGCGTCGAGGAACAGCGCCCTGTCCTCGGCACGCCGGTCGCGGTCGCCGGGCCGCGGGTCGCGGGCCGCGAGGTCGTGGCCGGGGGGCGTGTCGCCGCGCGGGAACGTGCCGGTGTCCATGCCGAGGAGGCACACGACCCGGAACGGGATGGCCCGCAGCGGCACCAGCTCGGCGACCGT
>CAYMGL010000128.1:0-7687 GCA_964389945.1 uncultured Actinomycetota bacterium | reverse complement strand
CCGTCGTGCCCTGCTCGAGGAGGTAGCGGTAGCGGGCGTTGGACTCCTCGGCGGTCGCCATGCCGGCGTACTGCCGCATGGTCCACAGACGGCCGCGGTACATCGTGTCGTACGGCCCGCGGGTGTACGGGAACGCGCCGGGCTCCCCGAGCTGCGTGGCGGGGTCGAAGCCGTCGAGGTGCTCGGGGCCGTAGACGGGGTCGAACGGGGTGCCGCTCACGGTGGTCGGGTCGTCGGCCATCGCTGCCTCGCGCGTCGGGGTCGTCTGCCGGGCGATCGTACGTCCGGCCGATGACCCCGAACCACCCGAACGGTGGCCCCACGCGATCAGCTCGGGATCGACTGCCCCTCCTCCTGCTCGGACATCGGGGCGGAGAAGTGGCTGTTCACCATCAACCACCCGTCGCCTCGTCGCTCGAAGACCGCGGTCATCCGGCCCGGGATCGTGAACGACGTGCCGGCGGCGATGCCGTCGAAGGAGACGTCCCCGGTCAGCCACGCGACGTCGCCGCGGGCCGAGACGAGTGGGTCGCTCATCCGCAGGGCGATCTTGTCGGTCTGTTCGTGGTCACGCTCGACCTGCCGGCGCGCCTCGCCGTGACCGATGCGCTTCTCGTCGGCGCCGGTCCCGATCATCACGACGTCGTCGTCCGTGGCGATGTGCGCCATGACCCCGTCGACGTCCTTGGCCTCGTAGGCCGCCATGAATCCCTCGACCACGCCCAGTACCGCCGCGGTCGTTGCATCGTCTGCCTTCATCCTGTCTCCGATCGCTCCCGAGGGCGCCGACGACGCCCGTGCTCCCGCCGGCACCCGTCCCGGGCTCCTGCCGACTCGCCAGTATCCGCCGGCTCGACGCGAGCGGCAAGGGGTCGCACGCGACAGCGGCTACAGGGTCCGACGGCCCAGCGCGCTGCGGTAGAGCCCGGCCGTCTCGTCGTCGAAGGCACACAGGACGACACGGTCGACCCGCGTCTCCGTCCCGGTCACGGCGGCCACGGCGATCTCCGCAGCCTGCTCGCGGGGGTAGCCGTAGACCCCGGTGGAGATGGCCGGGAACGCCACCGACCGGGCACCGATCTCGTCCGCGACCTCGAGACTGCGGCGGTAGCAGCTGGCGAGCAGCTCGGGCTCGCCCTCGTCGCCGCCGTGCCAGACGGGCCCGACGGTGTGGATCACGTGGTCGGCCGGGAGGTCGTACCCAGCCGTCGCCTTCGCGTCGCCGGTCTGGCAGCCGCCCAGCGTCCGACACTCCTCGAGCAGTCCCGGCCCCGCCGCGCGGTGGATCGCACCGTCGACCCCGCCACCGCCGAGCAGCGACTCGTTGGCGGCGTTCACGATCGCATCGACCGCGAGCCGCGTGATGTCCCCCGTGACGACCTCGACCTCGATGTCGACCTCCCCGTCGCGGGTCCGAGGCTAGGCGGTGACGCGATCGGGGCCGGGGCCCACGAGGGCCAGTGGCACGAACGTGGTGAGGTGGCCGGCCAGGAAGCCGAGGACGAACGAACCGATGAACGTCGCGACGAAGAAGGCGGCGAACCCGACGAGGTAGCCCGCGAGCACCGCGGCCGGCGTCACCAGGACGGCGAGCAGCACCCGGGTCGCAGCGCGTGCCGGCGGACTGCCGTCGAGCACGACCAGGAACACGCCCGGCGCGGTCATGGCGAGCGCGCCCAGCACGACCGCGAAGACGTTGGCGTCGACCCGGGGCAGCGCCACGGCGAGCAGGCCCGCGAGCACCACGTACCCCACGAGGGTCCGCACGGCCGCCCGCTGCCGTGCCGCCACGAGCGCGTCACGTCGCCGCAGCACCCGGGTCGAGAGCGTCCGACCGAGCGCGGCGAGGAGTCCCACCGCGACCACACCGAGGAGGCGGAGCCCCGGTGGGGGCGGCCGGATCGCGCTCGGTGCCAGGAGCCAGTCCACCAGCGCCCAGACCGCCAGCACCCCCAGTCCGACCGGGAAGGTGCGCAGCCCGTCGCGGAACCAGCCCGACCGGTCCCACCCGTCGAGCGCCCGGTGGACCCGTGCCGCGATCCCGTCAGCTGCCATGCCGCCCCTCGCCGGGTCGTGCAGGCGCTGTTCGTACCACGGCGGCAGCCTCGACGGGTGCGCGGTCGACCGTCCGGCCCGAGCCGTCGTGCAGACTGGTGGCATGCAGCCAGATCCCCTCACCCGGCTCCTCCGAGGGTCGCTCGCCGACGCGGCACCCGACGGCGTGCCGGTCCTGCGCACGGTGGTCGGCATGGGGCTCGCCGACGCCCTGCGGGGACCACGCCCCGGGACGCGGCAGGAGCAGGACGTCGCACCGGCCAGCGCGGGCGACCCGGGCCTGTGCGGGCCGGGCTCGGCGTCGTGGCAGGTGCTGTCGGACGTCGCCGGCCTCGCGGCCGGCAACCGCGCCCTGCTGCTGCAGGCGCTGCACCCGCTGGCCATGGCCGGCGTCCACGACCACTCGACCTACGCCGAGGACCCGTTCGGTCGACTGCACCGCACCAGCGAGTGGGTCGTCGCGGCGACGTTCGGCGCGACCGCAGACGCACTGCGGGTCTCGCAGGTCGTGCGCGGGATGCACCGCCGTGTCGTCGGCACCGCGCCCGACGGCCGCCGCTACGCCGCGAGCGACCCCGAACTGCTCGCGTGGGTCTCGATGACCTTCACCGACTCGTTGCTCGCCTGCGACCAGGCCTTCGGTGCACACCCGGCGGACCCGGCCACGGCCGACCGCTTCGTGCTGGAGCAGTCCCGTCTGGGCGCGCTGCTCGATCCCCGCGTCGACCTCGACGCCGTCGCCGACGACGACGAGGCCAGGGCCGCGCTGCGCAGGTGGGAGCTCGACCTGCCGCTCCTCGACGAGGGCCTGCTACCGACCGACGTCGCCTCGCTGCGCCGTGGCCTCGCCCGCTACGACACCGAGCTGCGGCTCGGCGAGCACGCCGAGGAGGCCCTCGCCTTCCTGCGCGACCCCGGGCTGCCGGGGTATGCGGTGCCTGCGTACCGCGCGATGCAGCTGGGCGCCGTCGCGACGCTGCCGCTGCGCCTGCGCCGCATGCTCGGGTGGGGCTGGGTGCGTGGCCCGGTCGCCGTCGCCGCCCGGCGGCAGGCCGGCGCGCTGCTCACGGGCCTGCGTCTCGGTGCCGGCCGTTCACCCGCGCTGCGAGCGGCCGAGCGCCGCGTCCTCGCTGGCTGAGGCTGCAGGGTCGGGCCCGTCGCTGCGGCACCCGTCCTCAGCCCTCGCGGCCTGCTGCCTCGCCGTCGGTCGCCCCGGCATCAGCTGCTCCGGACGGGTCGTCGTCGGCCCCAGGAGCCGTGTCGTCCTCGGGCCCGGTGCTCGCCGGCGGCGTGCTGTCAGGCCGGCCCGGCTCGTCCGTCGCCGGGCCACGCGGCGCGACGGACGCCGTGTCCGCGGGCGCGTCACCAGCCGCGTCGGCGGGGCCCGCGTCGTCCCTCGCATCCGCGGCGTCGTCCGCAGCCGGGGTCGGACTCGGCGACGGCCCGTGCGGCGAGGGTGTCGGGCTCGGCGATGCATCGTCGGCGGGAGGCACCTCGACCAGCGGAGCCTCGTCGCCGGCAGTCCCGTCCGCTGCCGCGCCACCGTCCGGTTCCACCTCGCCGACGTCCTCGGGAGCAGGGTCGTCGGGTGACGGCAGGTCCAGCCCCACACGGTCGGCGACGTCGGCGACGACGCGCTGGGCCGGGTCCGGCAGGGAGTCGGTCGCCGCGAAGCCCCCGGTCGCGGCGAGGGTCGCGGTCGCGGTGAGGGCCAGCTTCGCGCCGGTCAGCCCGAGCACCCGTCGCACCCGCGACACCCACGGTCGCTGCGTGCCGACGATGCCAGCGACCGCCGTCGGGGCGGTGTGGGCAGCGCCTGCTGCGGCCGCTCGGATCGCCGCCAGGTGCGCCGCCGCCACCTCCTCGTCGAGGTCGGTGACCAGCTCGTCACGCACACCCTCGAGCGTCGCCGCAAGCTCTGGGTCGCCAGCCACCTCGGCCAGCACGACGTCGCCCCCGGACGCGGCAACCGCGTCCCGGGGTCCAGCCGGGTGGTCGTGGTGGGTCATCTCGCCTCCGTGAGCGCCTAGGCACCCTCGAGTGGGTACGCACCGTCGTCCAGCTGCGCTCGAAGTGCGCGCAACGCACGACGGCTGAGCTGCTTGACGGCGCCACGTCGCCTGCCGAGGACCTCGGCGACCTCGGCGTGTGAGAGCCCACCGACGAGGCGCAGGAGCAGGACCTGACGCTGGTCGTCGGTCAGGTCACCGAGGAGGTCGACGATCTCCTCGGTCGTCAACCGGGCGACGGCGTCGTCCTCGGGCGATGCGTCCGCGACCAGGTCGTGGAGCTCCTCGTCGGGGCTCGGCTCGACCGCGGGGCGGCGTACGACCTTTCGTCGCTCGTCGACCATGCGGTGGTGGGCGATGGTGAACAGCCACGAGCGGAACTGGGCGTATCCCCCGTCGAAGCGGTGGAGGTCACGAACCGCCTGCAGGAAGACCTCCCCCATCACGTCCTCGGGGTCGGTCAGCTGCTGGCCCCGGAGGTACCCGAGCACCGCCGGGGCGAGGTCCCGGTAGAGCCTGTCCCACGCCCAGTCCGCGCCGGCACGTGCGGCGCGGAGGACGTCGGTGAACTCAGTCGGTTCCAGGTCGGTCTCGTTCGGCGGTGTCGTCGGAGCGGGTCGCCAGCGTGGAGGGCAGGAACGCCCGACGCACACAGAGACCCCGGTCGTGCCGGGGCCCCTGATGCTGGCGTGCGTGTCAGTCGGTGGCGTCCGCGCGCTTGCCCGCAGCGTCGGGGCGAGCACCCGGCTCGTTGCCGGCCTGCTCGGGGCCGTCATCGTCGGTCGTGCCGTCGTCGTCCTGCTGCTCGCCGTTCTCCGCGCCGGCCGCTGCGGCCTCCGCGCCGCGGTCCGCCTGCGACTGGCCGTCGCTGGCGGCGTCGGAGACGGCCACGCCGCGCTCCACGCCGGGCTCGGTGGCCTCGATCGCCTCGTGGACTGCCTCGGAGACCTCGTTGCCCTCCTCGGTGTCCTCGTCCTCGACGTCGTCAGCCTCGGCGTCTGCGTCGGTGCCATCGAGCTCGACGTCCACGGCGTCCTCGTCGGTGGCGACAGGCTCGAGCTCCGTCGGCTCGTCGTCGCTGACCTGGCCCGAGAGGGCCTCCTCGGCGCTGTCCAGGACGTCCTCGGGGAGGTTGTCCGTGGCGACGGCTGCGCCCCCGACGACGACCGCACCGGCGGTCGCGGCGACGGCGGCCTTGCTCGTCACCAGGGCGGTCAGGGTCTGGAAGAACGGCATCGAGTACTCCTCGTGGTCGAGTTCTGCCACCGGAGTGAGCGAAACGAACCAGGCTGGGGGTACGGGTGGCCGCGAGGTCGTGCAGTGAGCGCACGGCCAGCCGGGCGGCACGCCGCCGGCGCTCAGGCCCCGCTGGCCCGCCGCGCAGCTCGGCGGACGGCCCGCAGCGGCACGTGGGCCAGGACGGCCACCCCTGCGCAGACCAGCGCCGCCGTCGCGAAGCCGTCCCGCACGGCCGCCGCCACGTCAGCACCGAGCTGGGCGCTCCCGGCCGCGCTGCCCTCGCCGCCGAGGAGGGAGCGCACGGCCTCGACGTCGCCCGTCTGACTCGCGACCACCAGCAGCAGCACCGCGCCACCCAGCGCCGACCCCCCGGCGAACCCCTGGCTGCGGATGTACTGGTGTGCCGCCGTCGCGCGGCCGAGCTCCTCGTCGGGGGCCAGCAACCGCAGCAGTGTCAGGGCCGAGTTCGTCGACGTCCCCATGCCGAACCCGGCCACCGTCAGGGCAGCGAACACGACCCACAGCGGCGCCTCGACGAACGCGACGACCGCCACGAGCGCGCACGCGGGCGCGACGACGGTGGCGCCGATGGTCGTCACCTGCTGTGGTCCCCGGGTGTCCATCATGCGACTCGAGACCTGGGCCCCGGTCGTCCAGCCGAGGGTGAAGAACATCACCGACCATGCAGCCAGTGCAGCGTCCACACCGCGCCCGGCCGAGACGTAGAGCGGGACGTACAGCTGCGTGCCGATGCCCCCGATCAGCAGCAGCGCGATGGCCCACGCCAGCGGGCCCAGCGGCGCTGAGAGCACGTGGCGCGGCGCGATCAAGGCATCGGGTCGTCCGCGCATCCGGCGCATCACGACGGCCCCGGCGAGCAACGCCACGGCGAGTGCCACCGTGGACGACCACGCGAGCTGGTCGAACGCGATCAGCGACCCGACGCTGAACACGGTCAGCAGGCCGAGCGCCACCAGGTCGATGCGGCCACGGCCGGCGCTCGCGCCGGCCGGCGGGGCCGCCGGCAGCGAGCGGTTGCCCAGCCACAGCGCGAGCGCACCGAGCGGGATGTTGACGAGGAAGATCCAGCGCCAGTTGGCCACGAGCAGCAGCCCGGCCGCGATGCCCGGCCCGGCGACGCTCATGACGCCCCACACCGTGGCGTTGACGGCGAAGGCGCGGCCGACGAGGTGCCGTGGGAACACCAGCCCGACCGCCGCCAGCGCCGTGGCGTTCGTGGCGCCCCCGCCGATGCCGTGCAGGACCCGGGCCGCGACCAGCACCTCCATCGAAGGCGCCACGGATGCCAGGACGGCACCGAGCACGAAGACGAGCACCGACCAACGGAACACGGGCCGCACGCCGTGCCGGTCCACGAGCGCACCCGCGACCACCGTCGCGACGCCAGCGACCAGCAGGTAGGTCGTCAGGACCCACGGCAACAGGTCGACGCTCCCGAGGTCCCCGGCGACCTGTGGCAGTGCAGCCGCCACCGCGAGCCCCTCGAACGCGCCGAGTGCGACGATCGTCAGCAGGGAGACCATCGCCGAACGCAGCTCCGGCGCGAAGACGGACGTCAGCCGTGCGCCGGCAGCACCGGCGTCGGCGTCCGTGGGAGGTGGCGACGATGAACGCATCGTGGCACCGTAACCCGCGGTGCCCCAACGGCCCGGGGTCCACCGGCCACGGTTGGACCACGCGGGCCCCTTCGCACGACGACCCCCGACGACCACGTCGCGGCCATCGGGGGTGCGTTCGACGGTGCTCCCGGTCTCAGCCGGCCTTGCGCTCGCGTCGCTTGGCGCCGGCGTAGTCCTTGTTCATCATGCTGATGAAGTCGACCGAGATCTCCTTCGGGCACGCGCTGGAGCACTCCATGTGGTTCGTGCACGAGCCGAAGTAGCTGTCCATGGTCTCGACCATGTTGACGGTGCGCTCGTCCTTCTCCGGCTGCCCCTGGGGCAGCAGGTTGAGGTGCTCGAGCTTGGACGACGTGAACAGCTGCGCCGCGCCGTTGGGGCACGCCGCCACGCAGGCGCCGCAGCCGATGCAGGCCGCCGCGTCCATCGCGAGGTCGGCGTCCTCCTTGGGGATCGGCGTCAGGTTCGCGTCCGACGCCGAGCCGGTGTCCACGCTGATGTAGCCGCCGGCCTCGATGATGCGGTCGAAGTTCGAGCGGTCGACCATCAGGTCCTTGATCAGCGGGAACCCGCTGGCCCGCCACGGCTCGATCTCGATCACGTCACCGTCGCTGTACTGCCGCATGTGCAGCTGGCAGGTCGCGGTGCCCGCCTGGGGGCCGTGCGCCTGGCCGTCGATCATGACGCCACAGGTGCCGCAGATGCCCTCGCGGCAGTCGTGGGCGAACTCGACCGGCTCCTCGC
>CAYMGL010000127.1:0-7759 GCA_964389945.1 uncultured Actinomycetota bacterium | reverse complement strand
CGCGACCAGGACACAACTCTCGCATGTGTGGACTCGCTGCCGAGCTTCGGCTCGACGGCGGCCAGCCCGACGTCCCCGCCGTCGCACGGATGACGGCGTCGATGACCGACCGCGGCCCCGACGGCAGCGGTGTGTGGTCACAGGGACCGCTCGCGTTCGGTCACCGTCGGCTCAAGATCATCGACCTGTCGGCCCGGGGTGACCAGCCGATGCACGACCAGCACCTCGGTCGCACCGTGGTGTTCAACGGGTGCATCTACAACCACCAGGAGCTGCGCAAGGAGCTCGAGGGGCTCGGGCACGTCTTCGCCTCGACCTCCGACACCGAGGTCCTGCTGAAGGCCCACGCCGAGTGGGGTGACGACTTCGTCGGTCGGCTGCAGGGCATGTTCGCCTTCGTGCTGCACGAGCGCGACAGCGGCCGCACGCTGCTGGCCCGCGACCGCTTCGGCATCAAGCCGCTCTACCTCGACGAACGTCCCGACCTCCTGCGCGTCGCCTCGACCCCGCAGGCCCTGCTGGCCGCCGGCGGCGTGGACACCTCCATCGACCCGGTCGCGCTGCACCACTACCTCACGTTCCACGCCGTCGTGCCGCCGCCGCGGACGATCCTCGCCGGGATCCGCGAGCTGCCGCCGGCCACGACGCTGGCCATCGAGGCCGACGGCACGCAGCGCCGCACCGAGTACTGGCGGCCGGACTTCACCCGTGACCCCGCCCGCGCCGACTGGACCGCCCGGGACTGGGAGGACGCCACCGAACAGGTGCTCCGTGACGCGGTCGAGGCCCGACTGGTCGCCGACGTGGACGTCGGTGTGCTGCTGTCCGGCGGCCTCGACTCGAGCCTGGTCGTGGGGCTCCTCGCCGAGCACGGCCAGCGGGGGCTGCAGACCTTCTCGATCGGCTTCGAGACGGTCGGCGAGACCCGCGGCGACGAGTTCGAGTACTCCGACGTGATCGCCCGGGAGTTCGACACCGACCACCACCGCATCCGCATCTCGACGGACCGGATGGTCCCGGCGCTGTCGCGGGCCGTCGGTGCGATGACCGAACCGATGGTGAGCCACGACGCCGTGGCCTTCCTGCTCCTCAGCGAGGAGGTCAGCAAGCACGTCAAGGTCGTGCAGTCCGGGCAGGGCGCCGACGAGGTCTTCGCCGGCTACCACTGGTACCCGCCGCTGACGGACGTCGAGGGGACCGGCACGGCCGCCGTCGACGCGTACCAGCGCGCCTTCTTCGACAGCGACCTCGCGCGCCGCAACGAGCTCCTGCAGCCGCAGTGGCGGCTGGACACCGATCATCCGCGCGACTTCGTCGCGGGACACTTCGCCGCCCCGGGCGCCGGGACGGCCGTCGACGCGGCGCTGCGGCTGGACAGCCAGGTGATGCTCGTGCAGGACCCCGTGCAGCGCGTCGACGCGATGACGATGGCACACGGCCTCGAGGCACGCGTGCCGTTCCTCGACCACCGGGTCCTCGACCTGGCCGGCCGGATCCCACCGGAGCACAAGCTCGCCCAGGGCGGCAAGGGCGTGCTCAAGGAGGTCGGCCGACGCGTCATCCCCAGCGAGGTCATCGACCGCCCCAAGGGCTACTTCCCGGTCCCGGCGATCACGCACCTCGACGGCCCCGTCCTGACGCTGGTCAAGGACGCACTCACCGATCCGGCCGCAGCCGAGCGTGGCCTGTACGACGCGACGCAGGTGGACCGGCTCCTCGCCGACCCCGACGGCCACCACACGCCGCTGCGCGGCAACGTGCTGTGGCAGCTGGCCCTGCTCGAGCTCTGGCTGCAGGAGCACACGTGATGGCGGGCGACAGGGACGGTGAGCGCCCCCGCCGCCGGGCACGCGACCTGCGGCGCGGCAGCGACGGGCGCCGGCCCCGGGCGGAGGACGCGCTGTCGACGCGCTCGTGGACCGAGCGGCCGCAGCACCTCGCGGACGGCGTGCGCAACGACGTCGCGCTCGACCTCGGCTGGGGCCGGCTGGTCTTCGGGCAGACCTTCGAGGACCACGACGCCGTGCTGCGCGCGCTGCGCGAGGAGGAGGCCGGACGTCGCGACGTGTGCCTGTACGTCCGTGAGCCGCAGGTCCTCGTCGGCCGTGCGCCGCAGGAGCTGTTCCTCGACCCGTCGCACACCTACCGGCTGTGGCTGCACGGACGCGCCTCCAGTCGTGACACCAACGACGGGCTCGTCCTGCGCGCCCTCGACGGCCTCGGCGACGCCGAGGCGAGCGCCCGGATCACCACGGCCGCGGGGATGGTCCCCGCGCCACCGGAGCTGGTGGTCGACAACCAGCGGACCCGCACCTTCCAGTACATCGTCGCGGAGGACGCCACGACGGGTGCGATCGTCGGCACGGTCACGGGGATCGACCACGTGGCCGCGTTCGACGACCCCGAGGGCGGCACGTCGCTGTGGGCGCTGGCGGTCGACGGCGACGCCCCGCCGGGGGTTGGTGCGGCCCTGGTGTCGGCGCTGGCCGACCGCTTCCAGGCGCGGGGCCGGGCCTACCTCGACCTCTCCGTCGTCCATGACAACGACGCCGCGATCTCGCTGTACGAGAAGCTCGGCTTCCAGCGCGTCCCTGTCTACTGCGTCAAGCGCAAGAACGAGATCAACGAGCCCCTGTTCGCCCCGGTCGACGACGCCCTCGACGCCCTCAACCCCTACGCCCGGATCGTCGCCGACGAGGCCGTCCGGCGGGGGATCAGCGTCGACGTGCTGGACGCCACGGGTGGGTTCATGCGACTGAGTCACGGGGGCCGCAGCGTGACCACGCGCGAGTCGCTGAGCGAGCTGACCTCGGGCGTCGCCGTGGCACTGTGCGACGACAAGCGCGTCACCCGACGGGTGCTCGCCGACGCCGGCCTCCCCGTGCCGGGCGGCATCGACCTCGCCAACGGCGCCACGGCGGACCGCGACCCCGCACGCGCGTTCCTCGCCGAGGCCGGCGCGGTCGTGGTCAAGCCCGCACGCGGCGAGCAGGGGCACGGCATCACGTGCAACGTGACCGACGACGCCGCGCTCGACGACGCCATCGACCTCGCCACGACGGTCAGCCAGGACCTCGTCCTCGAGGAGCACGTCGACGGCGACGACCTGCGCGTGCTCGTCATCGACGGGCGCGTCGTCGCGGCCGCCGTGCGACGGCCGCCGGAGGTCGTCGGCACGGGCGAGCACACCGTCCGCGAGCTGGTCCGACGCCTGTCGCGCCGACGCGCGGCCCAGACCGACGGCGAGGCCGAGATCCCGCTCGACGAGGTGACCAGCACGACCGTCGAGGAGGCCGGTCGGACCCTCGACGACGTGCTGCCGGCCGGTGCTCGTCTCCGCGTGCGTGACACGGCGAACCTCCACCAGGGCGGGACGCTGCACGACGTCACGGCCGACCTGCACCCCGACCTCGCCCGCATCGCGACCGTGACCGCCGAGGTGCTGGACATCCCCGTGGTCGGCGTGGACCTGCTGGTCGACGACGCGGCGGACCCGACGACGGCCGTCGTCATCGAGGCGAACGAGCGTCCGGGGCTGGCCAACCACGAGCCCCACCCGACCGCAGCTGCCTTCCTGGACCTACTGTTCCCGTCCACGGCGGTGGCGCCCCACCGCGCCACGCCCGTCCACGACCGCGCCGACCACGACCGTGAGGAGACCCGTGCCGACTGACGTCAAGCTCGACCTGGACTGGTGCACGGAGCTGCTCGTCGACCTGCTCCGGATCCCGTCGCCGACGGGACGCACCGACGAGGTCGTCCAGTTCATCGGCGACCTGCTCACCGACACGCTCGGGCTCGAACCGCGGTTGACCCGGCGTGGCTCGATCCAGGCGACGCTCGCGGGCGCGGGTGCCGGCCCCGGCCGTCGCGGCATCGTCGTCCACGCGGACACGATCGGGGCGATGGTGCGGTTCATCCGCGAGGACGGCCGGCTCGAGCTCGCGCCCGTGGGGACGTGGTCGGCCCGCTTCGCCGAGGGTGCCCGCGTCACCGTGTTCGTCGACCACGGGACCCCGATCACCGGCACGATCCTGCCGCACAAGGCGTCCGGCCACGCCTACGGCGACGAGGTCGACGAGCAGCCGGTCAACTGGGGCCAGGTGGTCGTGCGCCCCGACGTCCTCGTCCACACGCGCGAGGAGATCGAGGAGCTGGGCGTCCACGTCGGGGACCACGTCGCCGTGCACGCACTGCCGTTCGTCACGCCGACGGGCTTCGTGAACTCGCGGCACCTCGACGACAAGGCGGGGATCGCGGCCCTGCTGACGGCCGTCAAGGGCCTGCAGGACGCCGGCATCGAGCCGGCTGTCCCCACGGACCTGCTGGTGACGATCACCGAGGAGGTCGGCCACGGCGCCAGCCACGGTCTCACCGGTGACCACGCCGAGATGGTCTCGATCGACGCGGCCGTCTGCGCACCCGAGCAGACCACGACCGAGACCGGCGTGACCGTCCTGATGCAGGACCTGTCGGGGCCGTTCGACTTCCACCTCACCCGGCACCTCGCCGAGCTCGCCGAGACCCACGGCATCGAGGTCCACCGCGACGTGTTCCGGCACTACCGCTCGGACGTCGCGGCGGCGATCGAGGCCGGCTACGGGATGCGTGCCGCCCTGATCGGGTTCGGCGTCGACGCGACGCACGGCTACGAGCGCACGCACGTGCGGTCGCTGGAGGCCACGGCCCGACTGCTGGCCCTGCACCTGCAGACGCCGCTGGTGCTCGGCGGGTGGGACGCCAACCCGACCGGCTCGCTCGAGGACTTCCCGTCCCACAGCGTCCAGCCGGCCCAGCGCGAGCCGCGGGTCATCGACCAGGACTGAGCGCGCCTCCGGCGCGACGAGGACTGAGCGCGCCTCCTGCGCTACGCCGCCGCGTCGGCGGCGTCGTCCTTGCGCAGCGCGGTGACGAGCTCGTCCTTGCTCATCGCCGAGCGCCCCTCGATGCCACGCTCCTGCGCGAGCTCGTACAGCTCGTGCTTGGTCATGTCGTCGTAGCCGTCGTCAGCGGCCCCCGTCGCGTCACCCGCGTCGTCGGCGTCCGCGGGCCGCCTGCCGAGGCTGGCCTCCAGCGCCTGGGTGAGGTCGATGACGCGTCCGCGCTCGCGCTCCGGTGCGGCCTCGATCTCCTGGCCCTCCGCCTTCGCGCGGAGGAACGCCATGATCCGGTCCTGGTGCTCGTCGGTGTACCCCGTCGGGTCGAACTCGGTGGTGAGGTTCTCGACGAGCTGCTCGGCCATGACCAGCTCCTTCTCCCGCACCTCGGCGTCGTCGACGAGCTCGGTCAGCTCGATCTCGCGCGGCTCGACCACCTCGTCGTGGAACCGCATCGTCGACAGCACGAGCAGACCGTCGCGCGGTCGCAGCGCGACGAGGTGCTCCTTGGACCGCAGCACGAAGCGGCCGATGGCGACCTTGTTCTTGCGGGTCATCGCCTCGACGAGCAGGCGGTAGGCCTTGGCCGCCGCCTCACCGGTGGGGACGATGTTGTACGGCTTGTCGTAGTAGACGGGGTCGATCTCGTCGAGGTCGACGAAGTCCTCGATGTCGAGCAGCTCCGACTTGTCGGGGGAGAGGTCGTCGAGCTCGTCGCGGTCGACGAGGACGATCCGGCCGTCACCCGGGTCCCAGCCCTTGACGATGTCGCCGTACGCGACCTCCTCACCGGTCTCGTCGTCCACCTTGCGGTAGCGGATGCGCGCGCCGGTCTCCTTCGCGTACTGGTGGAACCCGACGTCGTGCGACCGCACCGCGGTGTAGAGCTTCACGGGGACAGAGACCAGCCCGAAGCTGATCGCGCCCGTCCAGATCGCCTGTGGCAAGGGTCGTCCCCACTGCTCGACACCTCCCGACAGTGTTCGCGGGTCGCCACGCATCCGCAAGCGCTATCGGGACACGTCCCGGGTGACCGCGACGGACGAGGCAGACATGGCCACGAAGGACCACGGCAGCCAGATCAAGGACGACGAGCAGTACGAGGCGCTGCGCGACGAGGGGATGAGCAAGGAGAAGGCCGCCCGCATCGCCAACACCGAGGACGCCGCCGAGAAGGGCGGCGAGCAGCCGCCCTACGAGGAGTGGACGAAGGACGACCTCCAGGACCGCGCCCGTGAGGTGGGCATCGACGGCCGCTCCGACATGACCAAGGACGAGCTGATCGAGTCCCTCCGCGATCGGTGACGGCCGTGTGCCCTCAGGCCGCCACGGCGCGTTCGTCGCCGCGGACGCGGCGGTACAGCCACAGGGCGTACATCCCGATCGCGATCACGGCGAACGAGAACCACTGGATGGCGTAGTTGAGGTGGGGCCCGGCGTCCGGCGTCGGCGGGGCCACCGGGACCGGCAGCTCGTCGGGACCGTCCGGCGTCACGACCTCCAGGCGCAGGACCATCGGCAGCAGCCGGTCGCTGCCATCGACCAGCTGCGGCCCGAGCCGGTCGAGGTCGGCGTGGAACACGACGTCGAGCTCGCCGTCCTCCGGGTCGCGCTGGGCGAGCGGGCCGGTCGGCTGGGGGATCGAGCGCTCGAGGCTGCCCTGGACGGTGACGGGGCCGTCGGCGGGTGTGGCGCTGTCGACCGGTGGCCGCAGGTCGTTGTCGAACGGCACCGAGCCGCGGCGCACGAGCACGGTCGTGCCGTCGTCGAGGTCGAGCGGGGTCAGCACGTCGTAGCCGGCACTGCCGAGGTGCGACCGCCCGCGTTGGAGCACCTCGTCGGCGACCCGCCACGTCCCGGACGCCGAGACCGAACGGAACTCGAGCGCGGCGAGCTCGTCGGTGTCGTCAAGCCGCAACCCGTCGAGTGCGTCGGTGATCGGCACCGGCGTCGCCGCGATCCGCTCCTCGGTGGCCGCGACGCGCTCGCGGGCCTCGCCGTGGCGCGACAACTGCCAGGTCCCGAGCCGGGCCAGGACGAGCACGACCGCCAGCACCAGCACGTGCAGGAGCACCATGCGGGGCGCCAACAGCGTCCGGCGGGTGTCGCTCACTCGACGGACCGGAACCCGATGCGCACGTCGGGCGCGCCCATGCGCGCGGCGTCGGCGGTGTGGTCGTCCGGCTGCATCTGCGACTCGCGCTCGGCCTCCACGCGCTTGACGTAGTGCTCGACCTCGCGCTGCACGGCGTCCTCGTCCCAGTCGAGGATCGGGGCCATGAGCTCGGCGGTCACCTTGGCCGCGGCGATCCCGCGGTCCCACGCCTCGATCGAGGCGCGCGTGCGACGGGTCAGCACGTCGTCGAGGTGCAGCGCGCCCTCGTGGCTGGCGGCGTACACCACCTCGGCGAGGAGGTAGTCGTCGGCGCCGGGCAGCGGCTCGGCCAGGCCCGGCTGGTCGGCCACGAGGTCCAGCACCTCGGTCGTCAGCGTCCCGTGTCGGCGCAGGAGGTGCTCGATGCGGGTCTTGTGCAGCCCGGACCCGGCCGCGAGCTCGCCGCGACGGTTCCACATCGCCTCGTAGCCCTCGGCACCGACCACGGGGATGTTCTCGGTGACGCTCCTGGGCACGCGCTTGTCGAGGTTGCGCGCCACGGCGTCGACGGCGTCCTCGGCCATGACCCGGTAGGTCGTGTACTTGCCGCCCGCGATCGTCAGCAGGCCGGCGACGGACTGGCCGATCGCGTGCTCGCGCGACAGCGTCGAGGTGTCCTCCGACTCGCCGTACAGCAGCGGGCGCAGGCCGGCGTAGACCCCCTCGACGTCGGCCGGCGTCAGCGGCGTGCGCAGGACGCGGTTGACCTGCGCGAGGAGGTAGTCGA
>CAYMGL010000126.1:0-7782 GCA_964389945.1 uncultured Actinomycetota bacterium | reverse complement strand
ACTGCGGGTTGCCGTGCATCGCGGCCCACGGGTCCCCGTCGCTGGCGAGCCGGTCGGGCACGGTGTGGATCGTGAGCTCGGCCTGGTCGATGGTGTCGAGCTCGTCCCAGCGGAACGGCGTCGACACCGGCGCAGCCGTCCGTGCGCGCACGCACCACGCACCGAAGACCGTCTTGTGCGGCGCGTTCTGGTTGTAGTCCACGAACACGCGCTCGCCGCGCTCCTCCTTCCACCACTGCGCCGTGATGCGCTCGGGGTGACGGCGCTCGAGTTCACGGGCGACCGCCACGGCGGCGGCGCGCACGGCGTAGCAGTCCTGCTCGGGGGTCAGTGGCACGTACACGTGGATGCCGGCCTTGCCGGTGGTCTTGGGGAACGACGCGATCCCGTGCTCGTCGAGCAGCTCGCGCGTCCGGGCGGCGGCCCACCGGACGTCGTCGAAGTCCGTCCCCGGCGACGGGTCGAGGTCGATGCGCAGCTCGTCGGCCACCTCGACGTCGGCTGCCCGGACGGGCCACACGTGGAAACCGAGGCAGCCGAGGTTGACCGCCCACAGCACGTGCGCGATGTCCGCGGCCACGAGCACGTTGGACGGCGTCCCGTTGACCGTCTGGACGGTCGTGGTCACCAGCCACGCCGGGGCCGAGTCCGGGATCCGCTTCTGGAAGAAGCTCTTGCCGGAGCTGCCGTTCGGGTGGCGCTCCAGCAGCAACGGGCGGTCCTGCAGCGTCGCCATGAGCGGCTCGGCGACCGCCTCGTAGTAGCGGACGAGGTCGAGCTTGGTCGCATCGGCCCGGCGGAAGTACAGCTTGTCGGGGCTGGAGACGCGGACGCTGCGTCCTGCGGCCCGCACCTCCACGGCGTCGTCGGCCACGCCACGCTCCCCACCTCGGTCCGTCGCAGCCTAGGACCGGCGGTCGGGCGTATCGTCGTGGGCGCAGCGACGATCCCGGAGCCCCACCGTGCCGACGCCCACGCTCGACCTCGACTGGGTCCGCAGCCAGTTCCCCGCGTACGACGAGGGCAACCCGTTGGCCGACCTCGCCTTCTTCGAGGCGGCGGGTGGCTCGTTCCCGTGCCGCCGGACCGTCGAACGGCTCACGCGGTTCTACACCGAGCGCAAGGTCCAGCCCGGCCACCCCTACCCGATCGCCGGCGCGGCGTACGAGGAGATGGAGGGCAGCCACGCGCGCCTCGCCGCGTGGATGGGCGTCGACCCCGACGAGGTGCTCGTGGGGCCGTCGACGACGGCCAACACCTACACCCTGGCCGGGGCGCTGCGCGAGATCCTCGGGCCCGGCGACGCCGTGGTGGTCACCGACCAGGCCCACGAGGCCAACGCCGGGCCGTACGACCGGCTCGCCGACATCGGCGTGGACGTGCGCACCTGGGCGGTGGACCCCGCCACCGGCGCGCTCGACCTCGAGGGGCTCGAGGTGGTGCTCGACCCCGACGTGGCCGCGGTCGCCTTCCCCCAGACCTCGAACCTCCTCGGCGACCCGATGGACCTGCAGCCCGTCTGCGACCTCGTCCACGAGGCCGGTGCGATGGCCATCGTCGACGGCGTCGCCACGGCACCGCACGGGCTGCCGTGGATCGACGACACCGGGGCCGACGTCTACCTGTTCAGCTCGTACAAGACCTTCGGACCGCACCAGGGCGTGATGGTCGTGCGGGCCGACACCATGGAGCAGCTGCCCAACCAGGGGCACTACTTCAACGCCGACCAGCCGCACAAGCGCCTGGTGCCCGCCGGGCCCGACCATGCCCAGGTGGCGGCGCTGCAGGGCGTCGTGGACTACCTCGAGGACGTCGACGGGCACCACTTCGGTGACGACGTCGACGCCGCCACGCGCAACCGCCGCGTGCACGACCTGTTCCGCGGCGCCGAGACCGAGCGGCTGCGGCCGCTGCTGTCGTTCCTCGACGGCCACGAGCGGGTCCGTGTCCTGGGCCCGACCGACCCGGCCCGGCGCGTCCCGACGGTCGCGGTCCAGCTGGACGGCGACGCCCACACGGTCGCCCGCCGGCTCGGCGAGCGTGGCGTCGGCGCGGCGGCCGGCCACTTCTACTCCCACCGGCTCGTCGTCGCCATGGACGTGGACCCCGCGTCGGTGCTGCGGCTGAGCTTCACCCACACCACCGCGCCGTGGGAGGTGGAGCGCGCCGTCACCGCGCTGGACGACCTGCTCTGACGATCGCTGGCACGGTCAGAACAGGCCGTCGGCGAGGAACCCGGTCGCGGCGTCCGCCGCGGCACTGATCCCGCGACCGACGGCACGGACGCCGTCGGCGAGCTCGTCGCGGTACGCGTGGAGCAGCAGACCCGCGGAGACGACCGCGCCCACGAGCTGCAGCGGCGGGATGCCCGACAGCATCGCGGCACCCGCCGCTGTGCCGAGACCGCTGGTCCAGGCCCGCTCGTCGTCACCTGCACGGAGGGCGTCGACGGTGTCGACCGCGCCGAGTGCGAGACCAGCCACGCCGAGGGTGCGGCCGCCGAGTCGCGTGACCGCCCCGGCCCGGCTCGCCCAGAAGCGGTCCGCGTGCCCGGCGAGCCGACCCGCGAGACCCCCGGCGACGGCACGGCCCGAGGTGCCTGCGACCGGCCCCGTTCCGGCCGGGGACGGCCCGCCGAACACCTGCCGGAGATCGGCGGCCGACTCGGCGACGACGGCCCGCGCCGACGCGCCACGCAGCCACGGCGACGCCCGCAGGTCGCCGGTGCGCCCCTGCCGCGCCACCCGCGCGAGCTCGACCACGTCACCAGCGGCGTCGGCCTGGCCCTTGCGCTCGACCGCCCACAGCGCAGCAGCCGTCCCGACCCACCGGTCCGCCGCGACCAGCCCCTCGTGCGACCGTGCGACGCGACGGCCGAGCGCGTCGAGTCGTCCGGCCAGGGCCGCGCTGCGCGCGCGGTGCGGCGGCAGCGGGACCGCGTCCTGCGCCGCGACGGCCCGGTAGCGGTCGAGGTGCCAACCGATCGTCGCCGCAGCGTCCTCCACCTCGTCGGCGCGGCGACCGAGGACCCGGCGCAGCACCTGCAGCTCGTCGAGGTCCGCCCCGACCCGGCCGGTCACCGCACGTCCGGCGGGCGGGCGGCGGTGGGTGCGACGGACGTGGCGAGGACGGTCGCGGGCGCGTGGCCCCACGTCGGCACCGGTGCCGGGGGGCGGCAGACCGCCGCCGCGCGGGCCGCGGCCTCGAGCAGGTCGGCCGTCGCGCGCAGCGACGATGCCTCCCGCCGCAGGTCCTCGCAGACCGCCCACGCCGCCTCGGCGACCTGGTCACGCTCGCAGCCGTACCAGCGGACGCGGGCCACCGTGCTGCCGACCTCGCCGGCGATCCGCTCGTGGTCGACGGCCCGGTCGCGACAGGCGGCCGCCGCCCGGCGCGCCGCGGCTGCCTCGTCGCCGGTGCCCGTCATGCGACCGCCCCGACGTCCTCGGCGCCGAGCAGCGCCAGGGCGAGGTCGACGACGGCCTCGTCGTGGTCCAGCGGCACCGCGTGCACGTCGCCGTCGGGCAGCGTCCAGCAGGCGACCGACCCGGTGTCGTGGTGCATGACCGTCACGACGTGCGTCGCGTCGCTCGCCCCACCCCGCCTCGTCCGCACGATGCGGATGGTCTCCTGCCGCCCCGTCCCCGCCGCGAGCAGCTCGCACAACAGGACCGAGGCCGCTGCCGGTGCCGCGAGGACGAGGTCGTGCAGGCCCGTACGGGGCTCCTGGAGGTCCAGCAGGGCGCGGTCCGGCGCGGCCACGACCGACCGGCGCTGCCGTGCGTCGGCACCGACGGACTCGATGAGGAGCAGGACCGTGGCGGCCGCGACGACCGCCGCCACCTCACCGAGCAGCCCGCGCAGTTCTCGCGTCCCGGGCCGGCGGACACCGGTGTCGTCGAGGAGGTCACCGGCCGCGGCGAGGCGACGCGCGACCTCGTCCTCGGACAGCCCGGCCAGGCCGGGGGTCCACCACGCCGACGGGGCCGACGCCGCGCGGCCGCAGTGGAGCAGCACCTCGTCGGGAACGAGGCCGACCGGCACGACCGCATCCACGTGCACCCCCTCACCTGCTGGTGTGAAGGTACACGTGGATGCATTTCATGTGATCCGGTACTTGCTCCGCTGTGGGCAACCGTCGGCTGCCCACCGCAGGGTCAGCAGTCCGGGTGGGTCGTGAACCCGTTGCTCCCGTCCACCTTGCTCGCCGGGTCGCCCTGCTCGGCGTCGATGCCGAGGCCACGACCGGCGAAGGTGTCCCAGATCAGGCAGAAGTCCTCGCCCCGGACCTCCGTGACCGCGTTGCCCTCGGTGTCGACGCCCTCCACGAGCGTGCCGGTGAGCGCCGCGTCCGCGGCGATGATGGCGTCGCGCGCGTCCTCGAAGCCCGGTTCGCAGCCAGCGAACTTCATGCCGTCGACGACCAGCTGGATGTTGCGGTTGTTGCCACCGGTGGACCAGTGGTCGTACGGGTTCGGGTTGAAGCCGTGCACCTCGACCTGGTTCCAGTAGAGGTCCCAGAGCATCGATGCCCAGACGTAGCCCACACCGTGCGGCTCGGCGGCTCCCTTGACGGTGTCGTAGGTCGAACCGTTGATCAGCTCGAAGGTCGAGTACGGGGTGATGCGGATGCCGGGGCCGCTGCGGATGTCGCCGCCGCTCCCGAACTGGTCGGGCTCGCCCTCGGCGAACTCGTCGTAGTAGGTGACGTAGTTGCCGATGCCGCGTGGCGTCGCGCCGTCGTCACCCTCGCGCATCGTCAGCACGTAGCTCCAGTAGTCGGACCAGCCCTCGCCCTGTCGCTCGTCGTGGGTGCGCAGGCAGTCGACGTTGCTCGGGCCGCCGACCAGACGGTTGGAGATGCCGTGGCCGTACTCGTGGGCGATGACGCCGGCGTCGAGGTCGCCGTCGCGGACCTGCGTGTTCGGCGGGACGTTGGCGTCGCCACCGAGCGCCCGGAAGGCGTCGACCCAGAGGTACATCTGCATGCGACCCGGCTCGCCGTCCTCCGGCGTCGCGAAGTTGGCGTTCAGCGCCCCCGACCCGTCCTGGGCCTCGGCGTTGACGGCGTCGCCCCCGAGGCCGGCGCCGGTGTAGTTGGTCGCCTGGAAGTTGCCGGCCGCCTCGTCGAAGCCGTACCGGGCCGTCACGTCGTGCATGACGTTGTTCCAGAAGAACAGGTTCGTCACCGCCGCGTCCAGGTAGGTCGCGGGCGTCGCGTCGTAGCTGAGGATCTCGTCGTGGAAGTCGAGCTCGTCACCCCCGTTCGGGCTGACGACGGGGCCGTAGAAGCCGCCGGCGCCGTTGACCGAGTCGTTGTAGGCGTGGACGTTGTTGCCGCGGGTGTAGGTGAACTCGGGGCCCTCGACCCCGTCGGTGTCGTGCCAGCCGAACGGCGACGTCAGCGCGTCCGCGGGGTTCTCGACGATCACGTGCTCGGCGCCGTTGTCGAGCGGGTTCTCCAGCGGCATCGGGAACACGCGGTACGACGAGCCGTCGTCGACGCGCTCGTCGGGCAGGACCGGGTCCAGCTCGGCGAACTCGACCAGTGCCGTGGTGTCACCACCCTCGTGGTCGTCGGTCCGCACCACGCCGTCGGCGACCTCGTGCAGCTCCTCGTGGTCGACCCAGTTGGCCTCGTAGAGGACCTCGCCGGTCTCGGCGTCGATCGACAGGTTCATCCAGTCGTGGTCGTCGCGCAGCTGGAACGACCACGCCAGACGGGCCGCGGTCGCACGCTCGGTGACCTGGTAGGCGAGGCCCGGTGCCGCGTCGAGCAGCGCCGGGTCCATCCCGACGCTGGCCGCGCCGACGGCGACCGCCTCGGCGCCCGACAGGACCTGGCGACCCGAGACCGCGTCCGCGAGCCCGTTGATCATCCGGTGCTGCGCGTGCAGCACCGCGCCGTCACGCACGTTGACCGTCGCGTCGGCGCCGAGGACCTCGAGGCCGGCGACGGTCTGGCGGAGGTAGACGTGCGTCACGTCGTTGTGCGCCGAGGTGTAGATGTCGGTGACGATCGCGCCGCTCACGTCCTCGCTGCCGAGCTCGTCGGCGAGGTGCCCGCGCGCCGTGGCGACGGCCTCGTCCTGTGCTGCGGGGACACTCACCCCCGACACGTCCGGGGCTGCTGCGACGGCGGCGGGGACCGCCAGGGCGAGGGCCAGCGCGAACGCCAGCGGCTTGACAGTGGGCACGGGTGCTCCGGGTCGTGGGGTTGCTCACGAACGGACTTCGCCGGGCGCACGGCGGATTCCTCCGTCCCATCGGACGCCCGTACCTTCGCCGGCATGAACCCCCTCGACCTCGTCCTGCTCGTCGTCCTGGCCGTCTCGGCGCTGGGGGGCTACCGCATGGGCCTGGTGGTGCGCGTGGCGTCGCTGGTGGGCTTCCTCGGCGGCCTCGCGCTGTCGCCGCTGACGATCCCGCTGGGGCTGGACCTGGTGGCACCGTCGTCGAGCCTCGGTCGCCTCGCCACGACGCTCGGGACGCTGCTGGTCACCGTCGCGCTGACGTCGGCGATCGCGCAGACCTTCGCCGCCTCGATCCGCCGTGCCGTGCACGACTCGCCGCTGCGGTCGATCGACCGGATCGGCGGGGCCGCGGCCGGGATCGCGACGACGCTGGTGTTCGTGTGGTTCGCCGCCCCGCTCGCCGGCATGATCCCCGGGCAGCTGGCCCAGCTGGTGCGGGGCTCGGAGATCGTCACGACCGTCCGCGGCCTCGGCCCCGACACGGCGAACCCGCTCGCGACACTGCAGTCGATCGCGGGGTCACGGTTCCCCGAGGTCTTCGCCGACCTCGCCCCCGCGCCCGCGACCCAGCCGCCACCCGAGGCGATCCCGGTCCCGCAGGAGACCGTCCAGCAGGTCCTGGCCTCGACGGTGAAGGTCGAGGCAGCCGGGTGCGGCGCGTCCTTCTCCGGCAGCGGTTGGGCCGCGGCCGAGAACACGGTCGTGACCAACGCCCACGTCGTCGCCGGCGCCGACGCCGTGCAGGTCCTGCGCCCCGACGGCACGCGGCTCGACGGCACCGTGGTCGTGTTCGACGACGACCGCGACCTCGCGGTCATCGAGGTCCCGGAACTCGGGCAGGCGCCGCTCGCCCTCGGCACGGCGGACGACGGCGAGGGGGCCGCCACGTTCGGCCACCCGCGCGGCCAGGACGAGACGCGCATCGCGCCGACCCGCGTGGAACGCACGATCGACGCGGTCGGGCGCGACATCTACGGCGAGGACCGCATCGAGCGCGACGTCGTCGTGCTCGGGACCCAGCTGGCGCAGGGGGACTCGGGCTCGGCCGTGGTCGACGCCGACGGCACGGTCGTGGGCACGGTCTTCGCGATCAGCCCCGACGACCGCGACACGGCCTACGCGCTGGCCAACACCGAGGTCGAGGCAGCACTCGCCGCGCCCCGCAACCCCGGCGCCACCGGTCGCTGCAACTGAACCTTCCCGCTCGCTCCGCTCGCGACGCGGCCCCTCCCGGTCCTCCTCCACCCGGCATGCGGTCGGGGCCGCAGACACCTCTGGCTTCGTGGCGGTGACGAGCGAACGGTGTTGGTGAGCTCGTCAGGGCGAGCGCAGCGAGCCCGTCAGAGGTGGCGCTTGCTCCAGCTCCAGGGGTACTCGGCGTCCTCGCAGTCGCGTGCCGCGGGGCCGAGGTGCAGCGGCCGGAACGTGTCGACCATGACGGCCGTCTCGTCGGTCGCCTCCTTGCCGATCGAGGCCTCGACCGAGCCCGGCTGCGGCCCGTGCGTGAAGCCACCGGGGTGCAGCGACA
>CAYMGL010000125.1:0-7843 GCA_964389945.1 uncultured Actinomycetota bacterium | reverse complement strand
CGGTCATCCACTACGACCTGCCGGCCACCGACAAGGACTACGTCCACCGCTCGGGTCGCACCGGTCGCGCCGGCCGCGACGGCACCGTCGTGTCGCTGGTCCTCGAGGACCAGGGCAAGCAGCTGCGCGACCTCCAGAAGGGCCTCGACGTCGGCGGCACCCACCGCGTCGACCTCGGCGTACTCGGCGGCTCGGCCCCGACCGGGACGCGCGGCAGTGGCCAGCAGCGTTCGCGGTCCAACGGCGGTGGCAACCGCGACCGCGGCGGCCAGGGGGGCCGTGGCGGCGACACCGGCGACGCGCGCTCGGACGGCGGCGAGCAGCCCCGTGGCGGTGCCCGTCCGCGCAGCCGTCGTCGCAACCGACGCCGCTGACGGCGACGGCGGTCCGGGCGGTCCTCGCGATCAGTGCACGGCCAGGACGGCCCCGTGGTCCAGCAGGTGCAGCATGCGGTGCGAGACGCTGCCGAGCAGCATCCCCGGGACGTTCGACAGGCCGCGGCTGCCCATGACGACGAGGTTCGCGCCGAGGTCCTCGGCCTCCGCGGCGAGCATCGTCGCCGGGTCACCCACCAGCACCGTCGTGTCGACCTTGGGGGCACCCGCCTGCTCGGCCCGGCTGGCGGCGCGCTGGACGATGCGCTCCGCCGCGCTGCGCAACAGGTCGTGCTCGGTGAGGTGGATGTGCTCGATCCGCTCGTACTCCTCGGTCCCGGACGGCACCCGGTGCGATCCGGCCCGCGTCATGACGTGCACGACCGTCAGCGGGACGTCGTCGCACTGGGCCAGGTGCGCCGCCCAGTCCACGGCCCGGCCCGCCTCGTCGGAGCCGTCGACGGCGACGATGATGTGGTGGGGACGCATGGCAGCACCTTCGATTCGGGGCGAGGTCGTGCCCGCGCCCACGGGCACGTGGAGCCCACTCTCGTCCTGACTGCTCGGTCCGGGTAGTGGCGGAGGTCCCGTCCGGCTTGACCGCGCCGGGACCACCCCCGACCCTCTCGCCCCGTGGACACCCGACTGCTCGCACCGACCGACGACGGCCTCGCCGCCGCCGGTGGGCTGCTCCGTGCCGGCGGCCTCGTCGCGTTCCCGACCGAGACCGTCTACGGCCTGGGTGCGGACGCGACCAGCGCGGACGCCGTGGTGCGGATCTTCAGGGCGAAGCAGCGGCCGGCGGACAACCCGCTGATCGTCCACCTCGCGGACGCCGACCAGGTGACGGCCGTGGCGCAGGCGATGACGCCGCTTGGGGAGCGGCTCGCCGCCGCCTTCTGGCCGGGTCCGCTCACGCTCGTGCTGCCGGCCCGTCCCGACCTGCCGCGGATCACGACCGGGGGGCTCGACACGGTCGCGGTGCGGGTGCCCGGCCACCCCGTCGCGCATGCGTTGCTGGTTGCCGCGGCGGTGCCGGTCGCGGCGCCCTCGGCCAACCGTTCCGGACGCCCGTCGCCGACCACCGCCGCCCACGTGCTGGCCGACCTCGACGGCGTGATCGACGCGGTCGTCGACGGTGGGCCCTGCCCGGTGGGGGTCGAGTCCACCGTGGTCGACGCGCGCGGTGCGGTGCCGGTCGTGCTGCGCGAGGGCTCGGTCACGCAGGAGGATCTCGCCGGGGTCGCCGACCGTGTCGCCGTCGGCGGCGAGCGCGCCGCCTCACCCGGGACCCGACATCGGCACTACCAGCCCTCCTGCCGCGTCGAGGTCGCGCCCCCGGACGGTGCGGTCGAACGCGCACGCGCCCTCGCCGCCGACGGCGAGCGGGTCGGGCTCGTCGCTCGCGCCGCGGCCCCAGCGGGTGCCGTCGGGCTCGCGCGCTTCGCCGACGCCGCCGAGCTCGCCGGCCTGCTCTACCGGGCGCTGCGTGCGGCCGAGGACGCCGGGGTCGACGTCGTGGTGGTGGAGGGCGTCGAGCCGGCGGGCGTCGGCAGGGCGGTCATGGACCGTCTCCACCGCGCCGCCGGCTCGATCGGGTAGCGGTCCGGGTCAGCCCCGGAGGTGGTTGGTGATCGACTTGGCGGCACGGACCGGGTCGTCCAGCCAGGGCAGGTGACCACTGTCGGGCCAGTACTCCGCGCTCGCCGACGGCATCGTCGCCACCAGGTGCTCGGCCGCGCCGCGGTCGCCGAACGTGTCGTCGAGCCCCCACACGACGTGCGTCGGTGAGGTGACGGCACGCAGCTGGGCGTCGGTCAGGACCAGCTCGGGACGGATGCCGCGCCAGGTCACTGCCGGGAGGGCGGCGGCCAGTTCGTTGGCCTGGGTGTCGGTCAGCGTGATCAGCGCGAAGTACCAGTCGAGGAACGGCTGCGGCAGCAGGCCGGCGTCGAGGCTCGCGCCGTGGCCGATCTGGCGCAGGATCATCTCCTGTGCCACCGGGGTCGTGGGCAGTCGCGTCAGGACGTGTCGCAGGGGCGAGCCGAGCAGCCGCAGGAATGGTGGCGCGACCATCCCTGGCACCATCCCCGGGCAGCCGAGCTGCACGGTCCGGCCGAAGCGCTCCGGCGCGGCGGCGGCCGCAAGGAGGGCGATCCACCCACCGAACGAGGACGCGACGACGTGCGCCCGGTCGATGCCGAGGGCGTCCAGGACGTCGATCGGCAACTGCCGGGCGAAGGCCTCGGCGGTGTCGATGGTCAGGGTGGCGGGCAGCGGCTCGGACTGACCCGTGCCGGGGCGGTCCAGCAGGAGGCACCGGAAGCCCTCCAGCTCGGCCACGAGGTAGGCCCACGTCCCCCCGCTGTTCGGGTTGCCGTGGAGGAACAGGACGGGCTCGCCGTCCGGGTCGCCGACCTCTCGGACGCGGACCTCGCAGTCCAGCGTCGCCAGGCGCACGCGGTGGTCGCGGTGCCCGGCGATCCCGGCGTCGTCGTACAGGGCGGCCTCGGCGGCCTCGTAGGTGGTGTGGCGGGTCAGCGTGGCCATCACTGCACCTCCAGCGTGCCGGCCATCGCGTCGTGGCCCGGGACCTCGCAGATGACGTCGTAGGTGCCCGGCGCCAGGTCGACGGTCACACGGGTGCCGACGCCGCCGAGCAGCATCGGGCTGATGTCGGTGCCGACGACGGTGAACGTGTGCCGTGCCGGGTCCTCGTTGGCGACGTGCAGCGTCCCGCCACTGGCCACGACGATCGGCTCGTCGGCGAAGTCGAACTCGGCGATCGCGGTGGTGGCGTCGCCGCTGGCGGCCTCGACGCTCTCGGCGGTCACCCGGGCGACGACCGATGCGGCGACGGCCACCACCAGCAGCCCGATGGCACCGGCACCGAGCAGTCGGCCCGCCCGGTCCGCCGCGACCGGCTCACGGCGCGCGACGAACGCGGCTGCCAGGACGACGAAGCGACCGCCGGCGGACAGGACGGCCCAGAGGAACGCCACGGTGTCACCGGGCGCGAGCAGGTCGGCCGACCAGAAGGGCACACCACCGAGGTTCGCGACCAGCGCGAGCACCGCGAGCCCGATGGTGAGCCCGGCAGGGCGACGGCGCAGGGCGACGAACAGACCGATCGTGACGGCGACGAACACGGCCAGCGGCGGGATGAGTTCACCGATGAGCAGCATGATGGCGGCGTCGGCTGCCGTCGCGATGATCGTCATGCGTCGGACCAGACGGTCCGCGCCGTTGGGTCGCTCGTTCGCGGTCACGTCGACCGCGGAGGGGGACAGGGCTTCGGTCATGGCACGCCTCCTGCGTGAGTGGGTGCTGCCAGCCTCGGACGAGGCGGGCGCGGCGTCGGTGGGGTGGTGCGCCGGCCTCGTGTGCGGCACACCCAGCACAGGGGGGTGCGTGCACCCCCCTGT
The DNA here is from genome assembly GCA_964389945.1 of uncultured Actinomycetota bacterium. Taxonomy (GTDB): domain Bacteria; phylum Actinomycetota; class Nitriliruptoria; order Nitriliruptorales; family Nitriliruptoraceae; genus JBFGFG01. The sequence continues at coordinate 4,044 of CAYMGL010000125.1, read as the reverse complement.
GCGACCCGTCGCCGTGGCATGCTCCAGGCATGGACAGCACGGAGCTCGCCGCACCCGACACCGCTGCGGCACGGCCCCCACGCACCTTGGGGCCGTGGCGCGTGACCGACGTGCTCGCGGTCACCGTGGCGAGCGCCGCGCTGCTCGGCGTCCTGTCCTACATCGTGCGTGGCGCACCGTGGGAGGAGGTCTACGGCTCGTGGGCGACGCACAACGCCCCGGCGGGCACCGTGGGCCTGCTCGCGCTGGCAGCTGCCCTTCGGCAGGCACCCGGGAACCGCTCGGTGCGCTGGCTCTATGCGTCGTCGCTGCTGTCCGGGCTGCACGTCGCCATCTACGCGGCGGCCAACGCGCTCGTCGCCGACGTACCCGGCGTCACCATCGCGGCGTCGACGGGTGAGCTGATCGACCTCGGCGCGGTGCCTCCGCTGGCCGGTGTCCTGCTGTGGATCGGCGGGACCATCTGGGTGCCTGCCGGGGCGCTCGTCCTGCTGCTGGCCCTGCCCACGCTGCCGGACGGTCGGTGGCCCTCCCGAGCATGGCGTTGGATGGAGCCCATGGTCGCCCTCGGTACTGCGAGCTTCGCCGGTGCATGGGCCGCGTACCTCTGGCCGGGGCGCGACGCCGTCGTCCAGCAGGGCCAGCCACCCCAGGACTTCCTGTTCGCCGACGTGCTGCTGGCCGTCGGGTACGGCCTGTTCGTCGTGACCGGGACCGCTGCGGTGGTCTCGCTGGTCATCAAGCTCCGTCGTGTCGACGCCGATCAGCGTCGTCGTCTGCGGCCGGTCGGCGCCACCGCTGCGGCGGTGATCGTGGCCATGATCGCCCTGTACCCGTGGCCCCGCATCTGGGCCGTGACCGGCTCGGTCGGGCTGACGCTGCTCGTGGTCACCCTCGCCGTCGGGATCGTGCGACACCAGCTCTTCGACGTCGACGTCCTGGTCAGCCGCGCCGTGACCGCCGCCGTGCTCGCCGCGTTCGTGACCCTCGCCTACGTCGGGATCGTGGTGGGCATCGGCTACGTGCTCGGTGACACCGACAACCTCGTGCTGGCGCTGCTGGCCACGGCCGTGGTGGCGGTGGCGTTCGAGCCGTTGCGGCGGCGCGTGGCCGGGTGGGCACGCCGACTCGTGCTGGGGGACAGGGCCACGCCGGCCGAGGTGCTCGGACGGCTGTCGGACAGCCTCGCCGGCGCCGGCACGGCGCAGGACGTCCTGGTCCAGGTCGCAGAGCTCCTCGTCGCCGGGACGGGTGCGGTCCGTGCAGAGGTCCGCACCGAGGCCGGGCCGGGAGCAGTGGCGGGTGACCTCGGCGCTGGTGTGACCGCGACCCGGCGGGCGCCGGTCGTCGCCGACGGCGAGCAGCTGGGGGAGGTGCTGCTGGCCGCGCGTCGACCGGACCTCCTGCTGCCCGCCGACGAGGCCCTGCTCGGGCGGGTCGCGGCGCTCCTGGGTCCGGTGCTGCGCAACGCCGCGCTGGCCGACGAGCTGCAGACGACCGTGGACCAGTTGCGCGCCAGCCGACAGCGGCTGGTCCTGGCGGAGGAGACCGTCCGGCGCTCCGTCGAGCGGGACATCCACGACGGTGCGCAGCAGCAGTTGCTGGGCCTGCGTCTCAAGCTCGGCCTCGCATCGGCGCTCGCCCAGCAGGGCGAGGTGGCGCGACTCCAGCAGGTCGTCGACGACGCGGCAGCAGCAACCGACGAGGCGATCCGCCGCCTGCGCGACCTGGCCCGGGGGATCCTGCCGCCGGTGCTGCAGCAGGAGGGGCTGGTCGCGGCGTTGCGTGCGCACCTGCGGGAGGTGCCGCTGGAGGCCGTGGTGGACGCGCCGGCGGCCCTGCCGCGACTCGATCCCGGCGTCGAGGCAGCCTGCTACCTCGTCTGCCTCGAGGCGGTGCAGAACGTGACCAAGCACGCGGACGCACGCACGGTCACCGTGCGCCTGCGCCACGACGCCGGTGACCTGCACCTCGCGGTCGTCGACGACGGCCGTGGTCTGGCCGACGGGGCGGTGCCGGGCGTCGGGCTGCAGAGCATCGCCGACCGCATCGAGGCGCTGGGCGGGGCGGTGACGCTCACCGGTGCCCCCGGCGCGGGCACCACGGTCAGTGTCCGGGTGCCGGTCCCTGCCGTCGCGCCTCAGTCGACCGTCGGTGGGTCACCCGTCTCGGCGAGGTAGAGCAGGACTGCGTGGACGCGGCGGTCGATGCCGTCGCTGTCCGGGTGCAGCCCCAGCTTGGCGAAGATCTGCCCCACGGACTTCTGCACCGACCGTTCGCTCGCACCGAGCTCCTCGGCGATCGCGCCGTTGGTCATGCCCCGGGCGATCAGCGCGAGCACGTCCGACTCGCGGGGCGACAGCGCCTCCAGCGGCGAGGACTGCTTGGCGCGGCGCGCGGCGACGAGCGCGTCGACCACCAGCGGGTCGAGCACGGTGCCGCCGTCAGCGACCTGCTCGATCGCCGAGCGCAGCTGTGCGAGGTCACCGACACGCTCCTTCAGCAGGTAGGCGCGGCCCCTGGCGCCGCCGTCGAAGACGCGCAACGCCCACTCGGGCTCGACGTACTGGCTGATGACCACGACGCCGACGTCCGGGTGCGACTCGGCCAGCTGCTCGGCTGCGAGGATGCCCTCGTCGGTGCCCGACGGCGGCATGCGGATGTCGGTCAGCACGACGTCGGGTTCGTGCTGCTCGACCGCGGCGAGCAGCGCGTCGTGCGACCCGACGGACGCGACCAGCTCGAGGTCGTCCTGGGTGGACAGCAGCAGGCGCATGCCCTCTCGCACGAGGTAGCTGTCCTCTGCTGCGACCAGCCTGATCGTTGTCTCCCGCTCCGGGCGGCCGTGACGCTAGACGTCGATGGACGGCGAGGGAACGTTTCGCGAACCCCATCCAGGAGCCGTGGCTGGTCCGTCAGCCGGTCAGGCCGCGTCGCTGCCCGCGCGCACGATGCGGTAGAGCTGGGCGAGGGCCTCGGCTGCGACGGGGTCGTCCTGGTCACGCAGCTCGTCCAGCGCAGCCCGTGCGTAGCCGGCCAGGTCGAGCGCCTCGAGGTCGGCGTCGTCCGGCTCGGTCAGCAGGTTGGTGTGCTGCTCCGGCAGCTCGAGGCACGCCAGCGCCTGGCGGTGACGGGTGAGAACGTCGTCGAGTCGTGCCCGGGCGGCCAGGGACAGCACCCCCGACAGCTTGCACCGCACGATCGTGCGGCTGCGGTCCGCGACCTCGGACAACGTCGCGTCGAGCCGTGCGACGGAGTCCTCGTCACGCAGCTCCTCGGTCAGCTCGAGGAACCGCCACGTGCCCACCCGCACTGGCGTGACCTGTGGGGCGTCGCCCGGCTCGACCTCCACAAGCAGTACGTTGCCCGGGTCGACCTCGTCGAACCGGGTCGGTTCGGGTGCACCCGCGTACCACAGGCGGTCGTGGCCGGGCACCTGCCACGTCGAGTGCCGATCGCCGAGGGCGACGTAGTCGATCCGGCCGTCGTCGAGCGCCGCCTGCAGCGGCGCGGCGTGCACGGTCGCGCGGCTCTCGCGGTCGGGCGCCACGCCGGCGTCGACGGCGCCGTGGGCGACCAGGACGCGGACCCGGTCGCCGCCGACCGGCAGCAGCGTCTCGACGGCCGCGGCGGCGAGGTCGCGGGTCGGGGCCTTGGACCGCCACGGCGCGCCGACGACCTCGGCCGCGGCACCGGGGACGGCATGCGGTTCGGCGTCCTCGAGCACGACCACGTGGTCCGGCACGGCGTCACGGAACACCCGGGAGCGGAACACCGTCGCACCGTCGAGCGGGTCGTGGTTGCCGGGGAGGAGGTAGACGGGCACGTCGATCGACGCGAGGGCCTCGCAGGCCCGCTGGACCGTGCGGGGGTCGGGCTGGTTGGTCTCGAACACGTCACCGGCCACGACCACGAACGACGCCCGGTGCTCGCGGGCCGCGTCACCGATGGCGCGGATCGCATCGATCCGCGCCTGCTGGAACCGCGGCAGTGCGTCGTCGGCGTCGAGGAACCGACGCGTCATGCCGAGCTGCCAGTCGGCGG
>CAYMGL010000124.1:0-7845 GCA_964389945.1 uncultured Actinomycetota bacterium | reverse complement strand
CGGACCCCGCCTTCGCGGCGGGGTTCGTCGCGTCTCAGGCGTCGGTGATGCGGTCGCGCCAGGACTGGACCCAGGCCGACGCGTCGCGGAAGTCCTCGTCGTCGCTGTGACCGAACTGGGGACCGTCGTGCGGCCGCTCACCGAGGCGCGGGTAGCTGCCCAGCAGCTTCACGTCGCGCTGCGTGCGCTTGACCGCGGCCAGCGCGTCGGCGATGCGCTCGTCGTCGAGGTGGCCGGCGACGTCGACGAAGAAGCGGTAGTCGCCCAGCTCGTGCTTGGTCGGTCGGGACTCGATCTTGGTGAGGTCGAGGTCGCGCTCGGCGAAGATCTCGAGCATCGCGAACAGCGCGCCGGGGTGGTTGTCCGGGATGTAGACGACCAGCGACGTCTTGTCCCACCCGGTCCGGGCCGGGATGCTGCCACCGACCTGCACGAAGCGGGTGCGGTTGCCGTCCGAATCGGCGATGCCGGTCGCCACGGCGGCCAGCCCGTAGTGCTCGACGGCCAGCGGGTTCGCGATCGCCGCCACGTCGGGACGGCCGCTGTCGGCGACGTCCGACGCGGCTCGAGCGGTCGACGACACGGGCCGCAGCTCGGCGTCCGGCACCGTGGTCCGCAGCCAGCGTCGGCACGAGGCGAGCGCCACGGGGTGCGACCAGACCTCGGTGACGCCCTCGGGGGTCACGCCGTGCGCGCCGGCGAGGACGAGCTCGACGGGGACGTCGACCTCGGCCTCGATCAGCAGGTCCACGTCGTCTGCGAGCGCGTCCAACGTCGCCGACACGCCACCCTCGAGGCGGTTCTCGATCGGGACGACGCCGTGCTCGGCCTCGTCGCGGGCGACCGTCCGCAGCACCTGGCCGATGTCGCGGCACGGCAGCAGCGTCGAGGGGTCATGGCCCAGCGCCCGCGCGGCGCTCTCGGTGAACGTCGCTCGGGGACCGAGGTAGGCGACGCGACTCACGATCGACGACGTCGCTTGCCGCCGGGCGTGGACAACGACTCGCTGCGCCCGCTGTCGAGGGCCGCCTTGACCGCCGCCGACTCCTCCTCGGAGAGGTTGTGCTCGGACTTCCCCGACGCGAGTGGCTTGCCGTACGCGCGCGTCTCCTGCCGACCGTTGATCGCGCTGATCACGACACCGTCACCGCGCTCGTCGAGCAGCGCGGCCGAGAACGACAGCATCCCGCCCATGTCGGGGAACGCGTCGTAGCGCACGAGGCCGATGCGCGAGACGGCCGCTCGCTGCAGCTCACGGAGTGTCTCGGTGTTGCCGTGCACGGTCGTGATGTCCTCGCGCAGTCGCCCGATGGCGGCCCGCTGGTCCGCGACCGCCGCGACGAGGTCGTCGGGCGCATCCGGCCCGATCGCGACCTGGTAGGTCCGGGCGAGACGACGCACGCGGAGGCCCAGGACGACCACGACCACGGCCAGGACGACGACCAGGGCGGTGGCGATCACGGCGAGCAGTGCCACGACATCGGGTTCGAGCTGCACCTTGTCCTCCGCGACGGCAGGGCAGGGGCGGACGGTACCCCTGTGCGACACTGTGCCCCGTCGCGTGCCTCCAGACACCCGCAGCACGTGCCGACACAATCTGGGTACCGGAAGGACGACTCGCGTGGACCTGTTCCTCGACGTGCGCCAGGGCGCCGCAGCAGAAGGGCTGCTGGGCGCGCTGATCCAGGCGGGGGCGTCACTGGAGGAGGTGGAGGCCGCCGTCGCTGCGCTCGGGCGCGGCGACGTCCGCATGCAGCTGCAGGCGGCGCCCGGCGGTGCCGGGTTGCGCATCCGTGCGCCGCAGGACGCGCCGGTCCACGAGCTGTGGGGCGACCTGCGTCCCCGCATCGCCCTCCTCGCGGTCGACGACGACGTCGTGGCCATCGCCGTCGCCGTCCTCGACGCCCTGTTCGCCGCGCGGGGCGAGGTGCACGGCGTGCCCGCGGCAGAGATGGACCTCGACCCGTTCTCGGGCATCGACGACGTGGCCGACGCGGTCGCGCTCGCAGCCGCGCTGCGGTCGCTCGACCCGGGTCGGGTCCGCGTGAGCAGCATCGGGCACGGCACCGGGACGATGCGCACGATCGAGGGCGACGTCGCCCTGCCGGGTCCGGTGGTCGCTGCGCTGCTCACCGACAGCACGACCCACACGCTGGAGGTGACTGCCGAGGTGGTGGACCCCGTCGGGGCCGCCTGGCTCGGGGTCGTCGGCGACGAGCACGGTGTCGCCGTGCCCGACTGGCCGGTCGCAGGGCGTGGCCGTCTGCCGGGCAGCCGGACGGTGCGGGTCCTGCGGGCACCCGACGCGGACACCGGCACGGCCTAGCCTCCCGGCGCAACCTGCCACCAGGAGCGAACGTGCCCCGCCTGTTGTTCACCACGACGCACGGTGCCGACGATCCCGAGCGAGCCATCGTGCCGTACATCGCCGCGGCCACAGCCGTGGTCAGCGGCCAGGACGTGGCTGTCGTCTGCACGGCCGACGCGGTCAACGTCGGACTGGAGGGCTGGGCCGAGGGGGTCGAGGAGGACGGCCTGCCCAACCTCGCCGACCTGCTCCGCCAGGTCGTCGACGGCGGTGGCGAGGTCTGGCTCTGCTCGGCCTGCACGACGCGGCGCGGCATCACCGGCGACGACATCCGGGCGGGCACGCGCATCGTCGGGGCCGCCTACATCGTCGAGCAGCTCGCCGGCGACGCGAAGGCCATCGCGCTCACCTGAGCGACACGGTCCCGATCTGGCGCCGGGGTCCGCTCGGCGGCAAGGTGGAGCGGTGCCGACGCGGAGCGCGCCGTGACCCGTCCACCCCTCGACGACTGGCCGGCCCCGCGGCCCCCCGGCACGGCCCCGCGGTCGGAGCGCGTGGCGGCGCGCGTGCGCTGGCTCGCGGTCCGGGGTGGGGCGTCGGCGATCACCGGGGTCGTGGTGCTCGGCATCGGCGGCCGCCTCGTGATGCTCGCATCACGGCTCCTGCACCCGGACGCCGTCGGCCGGCTGACCGAGAACGGCAACCGGATCGGCGACGTCACGGTCGGGGGCACGATCGGCCTCGTCTTCTTCGGTGGGCTGCTGGGAGGTGTGTTCGCCGGGTTCATCTGGGCCATCGGCAGGGAGTGGCTGTCCGACCGACCGTTCACCGTCGGCGTGGCCGCCGTCGCCCTCGGGGGTGGCGGGCTGGTCGAGGCCGACAACCGCGACTTCGTCGTCCTGCAGGACCCCGCCGTCGACATCGCGCTGCTGCTGGGACTGTTGCTGGTGTTCGGCATCGTCCTTGTCCTCGTCGACCGGTGGCTCGACGACGTCGTCCCCCGGGACGGCCAGACCGTGACGCTGGTCTCGGCCGGCGCCGTCGCCCTCGCGTCGCCCCTGGCGATCCCGCTGCTCGGCAGCTACTTCACCTCGGAGTTCTGCCAGTGCGACGACCCGCCGGTGCTCACCGGGGTGTTCCTCGTCGTCGCCGGCGCCGCCGCCGTGTGGGGATGGCTCGACGAGCTGCGGGGGCCGCGCGAGTCGTCGCCGTGGGTCCAGCGCGTCGGGGCAGCGGCCCTGGCTGCGGCCGTCATCGTGGCGGGGTCCGAGCTCGCCCTCGAGGTCCAGAGGATCCTGGGCTGAGTTCCCAGCCCGTCGCCAGCGTCAGCGGGCGAGCCACGCCTCGAAGCTCGACCCGGTGATGCGCTCGTAGGCCTCGACGTACTTCTCGCGCGTCGCTGCCACGACGTCGTCCGGGATCTCGGGGCCGGGGTCGGTCTTGTCCCAGCCGGTCGAGGTGGCGTAGTCGCGGACGAACTGCTTGTCGAAGCTGGGCGGGTTCGTGCCCGGCTGCCAGTCCTCGGCGGGCCAGTAGCGCGACGAGTCCGGCGTCAGCACCTCGTCTGCCAGCACGAGCTCCCCGTCCCGCAGGCCGAACTCGAACTTGGTGTCGGCGAGCAGCACACCCTGCCGCTCGGCGTGCGTGCGCGCCCGGCTGTAGAGCTCGATCGAGGTGTCCCGCAACGCCGTCGCGAGGTCCTCGCCGAGCGCGTCGACGACGACGTCGAAGCTCACGTTCTCGTCGTGCTCGCCGAACTCGGCCTTGGTCGCCGGCGTGAAGATCGGCTCGGGCAGGCCGCTGGCCTCCTCGAGACCGTCCGGCAGCGGCACGCCGCAGACCTCGCCACCTGCCTGGTACTCGGTCCAGCCCGACCCGGCGAGGTAGCCGCGGACCACGCACTCGAACGGGACGATCTCGACGCGCCGGACGAGCATGGAACGGCCCCGCAGGACGTGCGCGTGGGCCTGCACGTTCGCCGGCATCTCCTCGACCCGGGTGGTGACGAGGTGGTTGGGGACGACGTCGGCGAGCTCGTGGAACCAGAAGTCGCTGAGCCCCGTGAGCACCTTGCCCTTGTCGGGGATCGGTGTCGGCAGCACGACGTCGTACGTCGACACGCGGTCCGAGGCCACGAGCAACAGGTGGTCGTCGTCGACCTCGTGGATGTCACGGACCTTGCCGGAGCGCAGGTGGGTGAGGCCGTCGAGCTGCACGTGGGTCCCAGGGGTCGGGGCACTGCGATCCTAGGCAACGAGCGAGGCCCGACCTGGGGGAGGTCGGGCCTCGGGGACGCCGCGATGGGGAGAGTGGGGGTGCGGCGTCGGCACCACGGGAGAGAGGTCGCGGTGCGGAGTCGTGGACGTCAGACCGTCAGCGGGCGACGTCGCTCGCGGCGCCGCATGGCCCGGGCGTGCACCCGGTCGTACCGCCGTGCTGCGAGACGGTCGAGGAGCGCCGTGAGGAGGCCCATCTGGCTGTCTTCCGGTCGGAGGAGTGGTGGCGTTGCACCCCCTCCAACGACGCAGCCGCCGTGCGGTGACGCACGGCGGCACGACTGCCAGCCGCACGACCCGCTGGCGCACGCCGCCGGCCGGCAGGCCTCGGGCGGTCGACGGGTCAGGCGATGACGGACACGTCGCCGACGCTCTTCATCAACGAGTTCTGCATGGTCGCGGTCGAGAAGAAGTCCGAGCTCTCCTTGACGAGCCGGTTCCACTCCTCGTTGGTGTTCTCTGGCGACATCGCGCCGTAGTCGTCGAGCTCGAACCGGGTCTCGATCTCGTGGGTCCCCATGCCGTAGACGGTGACCCACGTGCCGAGGTAGGACCAGCCGTCGGGGGCGTGCTCGTGCATCGCGGCCTCGTTGGCCTTCACCCAGTCGATGTACTCGCTGATCCGGTCGTCCTTGACGTTGTTGCGCATGGTCAACTGCATTGGAGGGCTCCCGTCCTCTCGGCGATCCACCCACCCTTGTTGCGCGGCACGCGCCACGTCAACCGGTGCCGGCAATGTCCGTTCTGCGGTGGAGACCGTCGAAGTGGATGCGCTCGGCAGCGCGGTAGGCGGTGGCACGGGCTGCCGCGATGTCCGGCCCGCGCCCGGTCACCGCCAGGACACGACCGCCCGCGGTCCGCAACGTCCCGTCGGCGTCGCGGGACGTGCCGGCGTGGAAGACGGTCACGCCGTCCTGCGCGTCGGCGTCGTCCACCCCGGTGATCTCCAGGCCCCGTGGGTACGACTCGGGGTAGCCGTCCGACGCGCACACGACCGTGACGAACGCGTCGTCGTGCCAGCGCACCTCGACGTCCGCGACCGAGCCGGTCGCCGCAGCCCACAGCAGCTCACCGAGGTCGCTGGCCAGCGCGGGCAGGACGACCTGCGTCTCGGGGTCGCCGAACCGGACGTTGAACTCCAGCAGCTTCGGGCCATCGGCCGTGTCGACCAGCCCGGCGTAGAGCAGCCCACGGAACGGCATGCCGCGGGCAGCCATCTCGCGCAGCACCGGCAGGAAGACGGTGTCGCGCAGCGGTTCCGTGCGGTCGGCACCGAAGTCCGCCACGGGGGTGAAGGCGCCCATGCCACCGGTGTTCAGGCCCTCGTCCCCGTCGAGCGCGCGCTTGTGGTCCTGGGCCGGCTGCAGCAGGACGACGTCCTCGCCGTCGCAGATGCCGAAGACGGACCGCTCGGGGCCGTCGAGGAACTCCTCGATCACCAGGCTGGCCCCGGCCTCGCCGAACGCACGGTCCACCAGCGCGTCGTCCACCGCCTCGCGAGCCTCCTCCAGGGTGTCGCAGATGCGGACGCCCTTGCCGGCCGCCAGGCCGTCGGCCTTGACCACGTACGGCGGGGAGAACCGTTCCAGCGCGGCGTGTGCCTCGTCGACGTCGTCGGTGTGGACGTAGCCGGCGGTCGGTGCTCCGGCCGCGACCATGATCTCCTTCGCGAACGCCTTGGAGCCCTCGAGCTCCGCGGCTGCTGCCGAGGGACCGAAGCAGGCGATCCCGGCTGCGGTCACGGCATCGGCGACCCCGGCCACCAGCGGCGCCTCGGGACCGACGACGACCAGGTCGACGTCGTGCTCGGCCGCGAGTGCAGCGACCGCGGCGCCGTCCTCGATGTCGACGTGGAGGTTGCGGCCGACCTGCGCCGTCCCGGGGTTGCCGGGTGCGACCAGCACCTCGTCCACGGACGGCGACGTCGCCAGCCGCCACGCGAGCGCGTGCTCACGCCCGCCGCTGCCGAGCACCAGACAGGTCCGTCCCACCATCGCCTCCATCGTCGCGCGGCCGAGGCTAACGAGCCGGACGGGTCGTCAGAGCGGCGTGTCGAAGCGCTGGATCTCGACGAGGTGGCCGTCGGGGTCGCGCACGAACAGGTGGTAGAGCCCGAAGCGCTCGTTGGCGTGGGGCCCCTCGACCTCGTGCCCGGCGCCGGCGAGGCGCTCGGCCCAGGCATCGACGTCGTCGGTGACGAGCGTGACGATGGTGCCGCCGGGGTCGGGCTCGCGGTGGTCGCACAGGCCGAGGAGTGCGCGACCGGCGACGCGGTAGATGTGGCATGCGCCCTGGTCGCGGACGAGCTCGAGACCCAGCACGTCCGCGTAGAACGCCGCCGATCGGGCGAGATCCTCGACGTACAGGAACGTGATCTGTGCGTCGAAGTCGGCCGTCGCGGCCGCTCGTCCGGTGCGTGTCACGCCACCGGGACCAGCGGGACGTCACGGCGGACCAGCGTCTGCGACCGCTTCGGACCGATCGAGACCCAGGTGATCGGCGTGCCGGCCTGCTCCTCGAGGAGGTCGACGTAGTCGCGTGCGGCCTGCGGCAGGTCGTCGTAGGACTCGACGCCGGTGATGTCCCCGCCCCAGCCGGGCACCTCGGTGTAGACCGGCTCGGCGTGGTGGACCGCCGTCTGGTCGGCCGGCAGCTGGTCGACGACCGTGCCGTCGACGTCGTAGCCCGTGCAGACCTTGAGCGTGTCGAACTCGCTGAGCACGTCCAGCTTGGTGAGGAAGATGTCCGTGAACCCGTTGACGCGGTCGGCGTAGCGCGCGACGAGGGCGTCGAACCAGCCCACCCGGCGACGGCGACCCGTCGTCGTGCCGTACTCGCCGCCGACGTCGGTCATCCGCTCGCCGACGTCGTCGAACAGCTCGGTCGGGAAGGGGCCGGCCACGACGCGTGTGACGTACGCCTTGGTGATGCCGATGACCCGGTCGACGTGGCGCGGGCCGATGCCGGCCCCGGTCAGGGCGCCGCCGCTGATGGGGTTGGACGACGTCACGAACGGGTAGGTGCCGTGGTCGAGGTCGAGCATCGTCCCCTGCGCGCCCTCCATGATGATGTGCTTGCCGGCCTCGAGGCTCGTGTGGACCAGCTCGGTGGCGTCGACCAGCAGCGGCTCGAGCCGCTCGGCGTAGGCGAGGTACTCCTCGGCGATCCGACCGGCCTCCATCGGCAGGCGGTTGTAGATCTTGGCCAGCTGCTCGTTCTTGTGCTCCAGCGCTGCCTCGAGCTTCTGGAGGAAGATCTTCT
>CAYMGL010000123.1:2198-7859 GCA_964389945.1 uncultured Actinomycetota bacterium | reverse complement strand
TGACCTACTACCACGAGCTCTCCGCCGACCTGTTCAGCGCGACCTCGGCGACCTTCATCGGCGACATCTACGGCCGCTTCGGGCTGCAGAACATCGCCGACGCCGCCGACACCGACGCCACCGGCTACCCCCAGCTGTCGAAGGAGTACCTGGTCGAGCAGGACCCGGACTACGTGTTCCTGGCCTGCACGATCTTCTGCGGCGAGACCGCCGAGACGTTCTGCGCCCGCGAGGGCCTCGGCGACCTCACCGCATGTGCCGACGGGAACGTCGTCGAGCTCGACGACGACGTCGCGTCGCGCTGGGGACCGCGCATGGTCGACTTCGCCGAGTCGGTGGCCGCCGCCCTCGGTGACGGCTGAACCGTGACCGCCGCGCCGCCGACGACGACCTCCCGGCTCCCCGGCCGGTGGGTGGTCGTCGGCGTCACGGCGCTCGTGGTCGCGATGCTCGCCGGCGTCAGCGTCGGCGCCGCCGACCTGCCCGTCGGTGAGGTGGTGCGGGCGCTGCTGCCCGGTGTCGACTCGGGGCTCGGTGAGACGCAGCAGACGATCCTGCTGCGGATCCGGCTGCCCCGCGTCGTCCTCGGCGCGGTGGTGGGGGCCACGCTCGCGGTCGCCGGGGCCGCCTACCAGGGCGTGTTCCGCAACCCGCTCGCCGACCCCTACCTCCTCGGCGTCGCGGCCGGGGCCGGACTCGGCGCCACGGTCGTGATCGCACTCGGCCTGCGCCCGCTCGGGGCGGCGACGCTGCCGCTGTTCGCCTTCGTCGGAGCCGTCGTGGCGGTCACGATGACGTGGTGGCTCGGCCGCTCCACGGGCGGCCGGGGCACGGCCGTGCTGATCCTCGCCGGCGTCGCGGTGTCGCTGTTCCTGTCCGCGATCCAGACCTTCTTCCAGCAGCGCTACGCGGAGACGATCCGCGAGGTCTACGGGTTCCTGCTCGGCCAGCTCGGCACGGCCGGCTGGGGCGACGTCCTGACCGTGCTGCCCTGGTGCGTCGTGGCCGTCGGCGGACTGCTCGCGTCCCGGCGGCTGCTGGACGTGCTCGCCGTCGGGGACGTCGAGGCGACCGCACTGGGCCTGCCCACCGACCGGGTCCGGCTGGCCGTCGTCGGGCTCGCCACGCTGGGGACGGCGGCCGTGGTCAGCGTCAGCGGTCTGATCGGGTTCGTCGGGATCGTCGTCCCCCACGCGGTGCGGCTGACGGTCGGGACCAGCTACCGGGCCGTGCTGCCCCTGAGCGTGCTGCTCGGCGGCGCCTTCCTGGTCGCCGCCGACCTGCTCGCCCGCACGGTGCTCTCCCCTGCCGAGCTGCCGATCGGCGTCGTGACCGCGTTCGTGGGCGGACCGTTCTTCCTGCTGGTCCTGCGCCGCTCCCGCCAGGCCGTGCTGTGATCCGCGCACGGGACGTCACGGTGCGGTTCGGCGACGCGACGATCGTCGACGGCGTCGACGTGACCGTGCCCGACGGCGGCTGGCTGGGCCTGCTCGGCCCCAACGGCGCAGGCAAGACCACCCTGTTGCGTGCACTGGCCGGTCTGGTCCAGCGGTCCCGCGGCACGGTCGACCTCGCCGGGATCGACCCGCGCGACCACGACCGTCGCACCGTGGCCCGGCAGGTCGCGTTCGTCGACCAGCGGCCTGTGCTGCCGCCGGGGATGCGGGTGGACGAGTACGTGCTGCTGGGTCGCACGGCCCATGTCGGGACGCTGCGGATGGAGACCGCACGCGACGTCGCGGTGGCCCACGAGGCGATGACCCGCCTCGACGTGGAGCGCTTCGCGGGCCGCGACGTGCTGACGCTGTCCGGCGGGGAGGCCCAGCGTGTCGTGCTCGCCCGCGCCCTCGCCCAGGAGGCACCGGTCCTGCTCCTCGACGAGCCGACCGCGGCGCTCGACCTCGGCCACAAGCAGCAGGTCCTCGAGCTGGTCGACGAGCTGCGTCGCGAGCGCGACCTCACCGTCGTGACGACCATGCACGACCTCACCGTCGCCGGGCAGTTCGCCTTCGACATGGTGCTGCTCGCCGACGGCCGCGTCGTCGCCGAGGGCGGGCCGGCCGACGTCCTCGACGCAGCGACCCTGTACGAGCACTTCGGCGCGCGGGTGCAGGTCCTCGACGACGGCTGCGGCGGCCGCATCGTCGTCCCGCTGCGCACCGCGGCGAACCTCGACCGCCCCAGCGCCCACCAGTCGAGTGTGCCTCCAACCACCCAGGAGACTGCAGGGCGCACACTCGACCGGGGTGGAGGGACGTCGTGAGGGCGCTCATGGTGCAGGGGTGCACGTCGTGGGCGGGCAAGTCGTTGCTGACGACGGTGCTGTGCCGGTGGGCAAGCGACCTCGGGATCGACGTCGCGCCGTTCAAGGCGCAGAACATGGCCAACAACGCCCGGGTGACCCCCGGTGGCGAGATCGGCGTCGCGCAGTGGCTGCAGGCCCGGGCCGCCCGCGTCGAGCCCGGGGTCGACCACAACCCCGTCCTGCTCAAGCCCGAAGCAGACACACGTAGCCAGGTCGTCGTCCACGGCCACGTCGACGACGACCTCACCGGGATGCCGTGGCGCGAGCGCCCACCCCGGCTCTGGGACGCGATCGAGGCCTCCGCCGACCGTCTGCGGGCGCAGCACGACCTCCTCGTCGTGGAAGGGGCCGGCAGCCCGGCCGAGATCAACCTCCCCGACGTCGTCAACGGCCGCGTCGCCGAACACCTCGACGCCGCCGTGCTGCTCGTGGCCGACATCGACCGGGGCGGCGCGTTCGCCCACCTGTACGGCACGTGGGCGCTGGTCGACGAGGACCTCCGCGGCCGGCTGCTGGGGTTCGTGCTGAACCGCTTCCGCGGTGACCCGACCCTGCTCGAGCCCGGCCCGGCGCTGCTGGAGGAACGCACCGGCGTCGCCACGCTGGGACTGGTGCCGATGCTGCGCCACGGGCTGCCCGACGAGGACGGCGCCCGGCACTGGCCGCCGCCCGCGACGCCCGGGCCACACCCGCGTGTCGCGGTCGTCGCCTACCCGGCCGCCAGCAACCTCGACGAGTTCGCCGCGGTCGCCGCCGTGGCCGACGTCGTGTGGGCGCGGCGACCGGCCGACCTGGCGGGCGCGGACGTCGTCGTGCTGCCGGGCTCGAAGCACGTCGTGCACGACCGCCGCTGGCTGGCCACGTCCGGGCTGGACCGCGCGGTCCGCGACGCGGCAGCGGCCGGGACCCGGGTGCTCGGGATCTGTGGCGGGGCCATGCTCCTCGGGCGGCGCGTCGACGACCCGACCGGCGTCGAGGGGGGCACGCCGACGGCCGCCGACGGCCTCGGGCTGCTCCCCCTCACCACCACCTACGAGCGGGACAAGCTGCTGCGGCACGGTCCGGCCGCCTTCGCCGAGGACCTCGACGGTCCGTGGGACCGGCTCGCCGGTCGTACGGTCGCGCGGACGTACGAGATCCGCCACGGCCGGATCGCCGGCGACGGCACGACGGCAGCCCTCGCCGACGGGCTCGGCTGGGTCCACGGCAACGTGCTGGCGACCACGGCCCACGGCCTCCTGGAGGACCCCGACGTCGTGGCCGCCCTCCTGGACACCGCACCACCGCCCGCCCTCGACACGGTGCTCGACGAGCTCACCGCCGCCGTCGTGCCCCACCTCGACACCGACACCATCCTCACCGCGATCGGAGCCTGACCATGGCCGACACCCCGACCGACGCCCCACCCACCGAGCTCGGCGAACGACCGAAGCGCGTCCACAAGGACTCGCTGGTGCTGGTCAACACCGGCAACGGCAAGGGCAAGTCCTCTGCAGCCTTCGGCGTCGCCCTGCGGGCCGTGGCCCGTGACTGGCGTGTCCGCGTGGTCCAGTTCCTCAAGTCGGGCGACTGGAGGACCGGCGAGGCGAAGCTGCTGCCGGGGCTCGGGGTCGAGTGGTGGGAGGCCGGCGACGGGTTCACCTGGGACGCCGAGGACCTCACCGAGTCCGAGGCACTGGCCCGCGCTGCGTGGGAGCAGACCAAGGAGCGCCTGCAGGACGACACCCTCGACCTGCTGATCCTCGACGAGGTGACCTACCCCGTCAACTGGGGCTGGATCGACCTCGACGACGTCGTCGAGGCGATCGCGAACCGCTCACCGAAGGTGCACGTGGTGCTGACGGGACGAGACTGCCCGCAGGAGCTGGTCGACATCGCCGACACCGTGACCGAGATGGTCGAGGTCAAGCACGCCTTCCACGAGGGCGTCATGGCCCGTCGCGGCATCGACTACTGAGGAGCCCACGTGGACACGGTCGTCCTGGACGTCAACGAGACGCTCTTCACGCTCGACCCGGTCGCCGCGGCGCTGGACGCCGTGGGCATCGGCGCGGAACGGCTCGACCTGTGGTTCGCGCGGGTGCTGCGTGACGGGTTCGCCGCTGCTGCCTCCGGGACGTTCGCGGCGTTCCCGGACCTGGCCCGCCACCAGACGGAGGTGCTGCTGGCCCGGACCACGAACGTCACCGACACCGCTCCGGCCGTGGAGCAGGTCGTCGCGGCGTTCGACGAGGTGGTCCCCGCGCCCGACGTCGACCGGGGACTGCGACGGCTCGCGGACGCGGACCTCCGGCTCGTCGCGTTCACGAACGGGAGCGCCGCCATCACCCGACGCTTCCTGGAGCGCGCCGGCCTCGACGACGTCGTCCCGACCGTGCACGACGCGGGCGAGGCCGGGCTGTGGAAGCCGGCACCGGCCTCCTACCACTGGGTCTGCGACCGGGTCGGGACCGCACCCACGGCTGCCGCGATGCTCGCCGTGCACCCGTGGGACGTCGCCGGTGCCGTCCGAACGGGCATGCACGGGGCCTGGCTCGACCGCGACCACGACCGCTGGCCGACGTGGCTGCCGGCACCGGACACCTCCGCCGGCAGCCTCGTCGAGCTCGCCGACACGCTGGTCGCCCGGGCCTGACCGCCGTCGGGGGTCGGCCTCGTCAGCACGTCACACAGCTAGGTTCGACGGACGTCACCACCCTGAGGACCTCGAATGGCGACGGCGAGCAGCCCCACGCTCGGCGAGGCGATCCGCGAGCGACGTGACGCACTGGGGCTGAGCCAGCGAGCCCTCGCGTCCGAGGCCGGTGTCTCCGGTGCGTTCATCTCGCAGGTCGAGAACGGCCAGCGACAGCCGTCGCTCAGCGTCCTCGGGCAGATCGCCGTGGCCCTCGAGACCTCCACCGGCATGCTGCTCACCCGGTCGTCCGGCGACGGGTCCTCCGGGCTGGGCCTCGTCCACGCCGCGCAGTCGCTCGCCGAGATCGAGGAGCTCGTGCACGACGAGGAGGCTGCGCTGCGGCTCGTGGCAGCTGCTCGCGAGCTCGTCGCCGGTCCCCGTGCCGACGAGCTGGAGGCGTACGCGCCGGTCGTCACCGAGTTCGCCGAGCTGCTCGAGGCGTTCGCCCGGCGCCGCTACCGCGGCATGACCGGCGCCGCGATCGTCGTCGTGGCGTCTGCGCTGAGCTACGTCGTCGACCCCGACGACGCCTGGCCCGACGCGCACCCCCACGGGCACCTCGACGACGTGGGCGTGCTGGCCTTCACCCACGCCCTCGTCGCCGAGGAACTCGCCGACTTCCATGCCTGGCAGCGATCCCGCTGACGCCTGGCAGCGATCCCGCCGCTCAGGTCAGGCC
>CAYMGL010000123.1:0-2098 GCA_964389945.1 uncultured Actinomycetota bacterium | reverse complement strand
GCCTGGCAGCGATCCCGCTGACGCCTGGCAGCGATCCCGCCGCTCAGGTCAGGCCGGCCGTGCCATGGCGAGCGCCTGGTCGCGGGTCACCTCCATCCCGTCGTGCACGTCCCTGGCGTGCTCCTGCACGCGCGCGACCAGCTCGTCGTCGTCGTTGCCGGTGATCGTCACACCGCACTCGCAGTCGACCTTCTTCGCCATGGCTGCTCCTCTGCGCCCCGGGGTGCCGACCTTGACGCCGGCACCGTGGAGAACGACGCTACGCCGCAGACCTCAGCTGGCGATCAGACGCGGTTCAGATGTCCATGACGCGGCTCTACCTCACCGGTGGCCTCGCCGTGGAGCGGGACGGTCGCATCACGGACCTCGAAGCCGCCCTGGGGCGGCAGGCGGCGCTCGTGCTGACGGCCCTGGCGTGGCAGCCCGGCACGGCCGTGTCACGCGACAGGTTGGTCGAGCTGCTGTGGGAGGACGGCGACCCCCCGGCCTCGTGGGAGACCGCGGTGGCGACGGTCGTGAGCAGCCTCCGGCAGGCGCTCGGCGACAGCGCGCTCACGATCGCGAGCACCTGGCGTGCGTATCGACTCGAGGCGCCCGCGGGCGAGGACCTGTGGGTCGACGTCGACGCCGCCCGGCGCGCCGTGCACCAGGCCGAGGGCGCGATCCGCAACGACCGCATGCGCGAGGTCTACGCCTGGACCGGCGTCGTCACCAGCATCACGAGCAGGACGCTGCTGGCCGGGATCGACGGCGACTGGCCCGACGAGCGCCGTCGCGAGCTGACGGAGCTGCGGATCCGCGGCCTCGCCGGCGCGGTGCGCTTCTGCGGCTGGAACGGTGAGCACGACGCCGCCGTCGCCCATGCACGGACGATGCTCGACCTCGACCCCCTGCGCGAGCGGTCGCAGCGCGCCCTGATGGAGGC
The DNA here is from genome assembly GCA_964389945.1 of uncultured Actinomycetota bacterium. GTDB lineage: Bacteria > Actinomycetota > Nitriliruptoria > Nitriliruptorales > Nitriliruptoraceae > JBFGFG01. The sequence goes on along the minus strand of CAYMGL010000123.1, from coordinate 1,173 downwards.
ACAGCTGGCTGCCGGCGACCGTGCCTCCGCGCTGCGGACCTACGAACGGTGCCGGCAGTTGCTCGCCGACGAGCTCGGCACGGACCCGAGCCCCGAGACGCAGTCGCTGCACGAGCGCCTGCTGGCCTGACGCCGGTCGGGCGCGTCAGCCGTCGCGGCCGAGGACCCAGGCCGCCACGGCGGCACCGGCAGCGACCGCGTAGCCCAGGTACGCCCCGGCCGGGTGGACCGGGCGGCGCAACGTGCGGCCCTCGTCGGCCGCCACCGCGGCCCCGTCGACGCCGTCGATGAGCAGGCCGGCCGCGGTCAGCTGGGCGAACGCGCTGCGGTCGCCGAGCGCCGCGGCACCGAGCGTGGCGAGACCGATGGCGACGTCGCGACCGCCCTTCATGCGGAAGCCGAGCGCCGCCCCGTCGGTCGCGGTGCCGCGCCGGCCCAGCACCCGAAGGAAGAGCCGGGGGAACAGCACCTCGACGGCGCCGGCCACGACCCGAGCGACCGCGAGCCCGAGGCCGAACGCGATCGCGGCACCCTCGATGCCGTCGTTGCGCGGGTCCTCGTCGCGGAGGCGGGTGATCGTGGCGAGTGCGTCCTCGCTCATGCCTCTGCCCCCTCCGGCTTGTCGCGCTTCTCGACGAGTGTCAGGACCTGGTACGTCGCCAGAGTGTCGCCGTCCTGGTTCGTCACCACAGTGTCCCATCGGACCTCACCGTGGATCTTGCCCACCCGGTCGGCCTTCTCCTGGCACGTCAGGGCCACGGTGATCTCGTCCCCCGGGTACGTCGGCTCCTGGAACAGCAGCCGGTTCAGGCCGTAGTTGGCGAGGACCGGCCCCGGGTCGGGGTCGACGAACATGCCGGCCGCGGCCGACACCACCAGGTACCCGTGCGCGACGATGCCGTCGAAGAACGGGTTGGCCGCAGCCGCCTCCGGCATGGTGTGGGCGTAGAAGGTGTCGCCGGTCAGGTCGGCGAAGGCGTCGATGTCCTCCTGCGTGATCTCGCGGGGACCGACGACGACCGCATCGCCGATCTGCACGTCCTCGAAGTACTTGCGGAACGGGTGCTCCCCCTCGCTGCGGGTTGCACCGGTCTGGTAGACGCCGGTGATCGCCGTCAGCAGGTCGGGTGAGCCCTGGACCGCCGTCCGCTGGAGGTGGTGCTCGACGCCGCG
>CAYMGL010000122.1:0-7905 GCA_964389945.1 uncultured Actinomycetota bacterium | reverse complement strand
ACCTCTACATCACCGACCGGCTCAAGGAGCTGATCAAGTACAAGGGGTTCCAGGTGCCACCCGCCGAGCTCGAGGCGCTGCTGCTGACGCACCCGGCCGTGGCCGACTCGGCCGTCATCGGTCGTCCCGACGACGAGGCCGGTGAGGTCCCGATCGGGTTCGTGGTGGCCAAGCCGGGCCAGGACCCGACGGCCGAGGAGATCAAGGCCTTCGTCGCCGACGAGGTCGCCCACTACAAGCAGCTCGCGGACGTGACGTTCCTCGACGAGATCCCCAAGAGCGCGAGCGGCAAGATCCTGCGCCGTGTCCTGCGTGACGAGCACCTCGACTGAGCCGACCCGGTCGGCGGTGGGTCAGACCGGCTCGCCGTCGACCAGCAGGTCGACCTTCTCGTTGAGGAAGGCGACCAGCCCGGCGATCGGGTCCGCCTCGCGCAGCGTGTCGCTGTAGCGCCAGGCCACCTGCTCGACGGTGCGGTCCCCGACGGTGACGTCCCAGTAGTCGCTGACCGTGCCCTTGTAGGGACAGGACGTGCGCAGCTCGATGGGCGTGAGGAGGTCGAGGCGCACGTCGTCGCTCGGGAGGTAGTAGCGCGTCGGGAGCCCGGTCTCGAACAGCAGCGTCGGCCGGTCCGACTCGGCCAGGACGGTGCCGTCGAGCTCGACGCGCACGTGGCGCGACGACGGCAGCGCGTCGATCCGGACGTAGGGCGAACGGGGATGGCTCAGCAGCGCCTCGTCCTCCTCGAACCAGGCGTCGAAGGCGTCCCAGTCCAGTCGCCACCAGCCGCCCATGCCGTCCAGCGGGGTGTCCTCGCCCAGTCGTCGGGCGCCACCGGCGACGCGCTCGTCGCCGAGGACAAGGGTGTGCAGGGCGACGGTGCCCTGCCCCGTGTCCTCGGTCGTGCCCTCGTCCTCGACGACGTCAGCGGGCACGGCCTCGGGTGGGAGGTAGAACTGCGGGTACCACGGGTGCTCCCACACGTAGCGCGCGGCGGTCGTGTCGAGCACGGTGCGCTCGCCGTGGACGGCCCGGACCCGGCGGGGGACCGGCGCGACGTCGTTGACCTCGGTGCGCATCTGGGGGTGTCGTGCCACGGTGTGGTTCCCGTCGTCGGTCGCGTCTGCGGTGCTGGTGCGGTCGGACAACGGTGGTCCGCCGTCGTGCATTCCGACGACACCGTCCGCGCGGTCGGCAGCAACCCGTCGCCGGCGGGGAGGAGACGTGGCGGTGGACGGCGAACACCCCACCGATCGCCGATCCCGTGGGAGCCCCGTGCCGCGCCTCGTCCCGTCCCTGTCCGCCCTCGCCGCGCTCGCCCTGGTGGCTGCCGTCCCAGCAGCGGATCCGGGTGCGTCGCAGCTCGCAGGCGAGGACTGCCGCGCGACGTCGGTCGTCGACGAGGCCGGCAACGAGACCGTCGTCCCCCTCTGCGAGTCGGTGCAGTACGTGGCAGCGGGCACGACGCCGCTGTCCAACGCCACGGCCGCCGTGTTCACGGCGGAGGAGCCGACGGCACCCATCGGTGGTGCCGCCCTCGGTGGCAGCGTGACCGACATCGCCCTGCAGGGCGACCCCGCACACGGGCTCGAGGTGACCGGCACCTTCACCGGCGCGCTCGACTCGCTCGACGTGATCGTCCACGTGGCGATGCCGAACGCGGAGCTCGGGCGCCACGGCGTCACGCCGACCCTCGAGGTGGACGGCTTCGACTTCGGGGGCCAGCTCCTGGACGCCACCGTGACGCCGGGGGAGGGCGGGTTCCAGCAGCTGCACTTCCGCGTGGACGGCATGCTCGAGCTGTGGCCGTTGCTGCAGTTCGACCCGCGCCCCGAGGCCGAGCACACGCTGCGTCTCAACCTGTCGCCGTACTACGTCGGCGACGACGGCGCCTACCTCTACGGCGGCACCGACGTGCCCAGCCGGGTCGTGCTCAACGCTGCCGGGTGAACGTCGAGCTGGTCACTCGTCGTCGCTGGCGGTCGTGGCGGCCTCGGCGATCTTCTGGACGGCGGCTTCGTTGGCAAGCGTGGTGGTGTCGCCGAGCTCGCGGCCCTCGGCGATGTCGCGCAGCAGCCGGCGCATGATCTTGCCGGACCGTGTCTTGGGCAGGTCCGGCACGAAGTAGACCTCCTTCGGCCGAGCGATCGGCGAGATGTCGTTCGCCACGTGCTCGGCGAGGTGGCCGCGCAGCTCGTCGGACTCCTCCTCACCCTCCAGCAGCGTCACGAAGGCCGTGATGGCCTGGCCCGTGAGCTCGTCGGTGCGGCCGACGACGGCTGCCTCGGCCACGGTGTCGTGGGCGACCAGTGCAGACTCGATCTCGGCGGTCGACAGGCGGTGGCCGGAGACGTTCATGACGTCGTCGACGCGGCCGAGCACCCAGATGTTGCCGTCGGCGTCGCGCTTGGCGCCGTCGCCGGCGAAGTACTTGTCGCCGAACTTCGCCCAGTAGGTGTCGATGTAGCGCTGCTCGTCGCCCCAGATGCCACGCAGCATCGACGGCCACGGCTCGGTCAGCACGAGCAGCCCTTCGCCCTCACCCTCGACGGGGTTGCCGTCGTTGTCGAGGATGTCGACCTCGATGCCCGGCAGCGGCCCGTTGGCCGACCCCGGAACGGTGGCGGTGACGCCGGGCAACGGGCTCATCATGTGGCCGCCGGTCTCGGTCTGCCACCAGGTGTCGACGATGGGGGCGTCCTTGGGCCCGATGTTGCGGCGGTACCACAGCCACGCCTCGGGGTTGATCGGCTCGCCGACGGTGCCGAGCACGCGCAGGCTCGACAGGTCGTACTTCGCCGGGACGCCCTTGCCCCACTTCATGAACGCGCGGATCGCCGTCGGCGCCGTGTACAGCTGCGTGACCTCGTACTTCTCGATCAGCTCCCAGAACCGACCGTTGTGCGGTGTGTCGGGCGTGCCCTCGTACATCAACGACGTGCAGCCGTTGGCCAGCGGCCCGTAGGTGATGTAGGTGTGGCCGGTGACCCAGCCGATGTCGGCGGCACACCAGTAGACGTCGGTCTCGGGCCGCAGGTCGAAGACGTAGGAGTGGGTCGCGGCAGCGTTGACGAGGTAGCCGCCCGTGGTGTGCATGATCCCCTTGGGCTTGCCCGTCGTGCCGGAGGTGTAGAGCAGGTAGAGCAGCTGCTCGCTGTCCATCGGCTCGGCCGGGCAGTCGGCCGCCTGGCTGCCGACGAGCTCGTCGTAGTGGTGGTCGCGGGCGTCGTCGAACGGCACGCCGTGGTCGGTGCGGGTGACCATCACGACGTCGGTGATCGAGGGGGTCTGGGCGACGGCCTCGTCGGCGACCCGCTTGAGCTCGACGACGTCGCCCCGGCGGTAGCCGCCGTCAGCGGTGACCAGGACCTTGCAGTCGGCGTCGATGATGCGGTCGCGCAGGGCGTTGGCGCTGAAGCCGGCGAACACGACCGAGTGGGCCGCGCCGATCCGCGAGCACGCCAGCATCGTGATCGGCAGCTCGGGGATCATCGGGAGGTAGATCGCGACGCGGTCCCCCTTCTCGACGCCGAGCTGCTTGAGGGCGTTCGCGCACTTCTGGACCTCCTCGTGGAGGTCGCTGTAGGTGATCGTGCGGGTGTCGCCGGGCTCACCCTCCCAGTGGTAGGCGACACGGTCCCCGAGCCCCTCCTCGACGTGGCGGTCGACGCAGGTGTCGGACGCGTTCAGCTTGCCCCCGACGAACCACTTCGCGAACGGGGCGTCGGACCAGTCCAGCACCTCGTCCCAGCGCTCCATCCAGCGCAGCCGCTCGGCCTGGTCCTCCCAGAACCCGAGCCGGTCCTCGGCGGCGCGGTCGTAGAGGGCCTGGGTCCCCACGGCGTTGCGTGCGAACTCGGGCGGCGGTGGGAAGGATCGCTGGTCGGACATCGTGTCTGGACTCCCGCAGTCGTGTCGATGTGGTGGACCCTAACGGCCGCGCCCGGGGGAGCGGTAGGGGTGGGCCGGTCGTGGCATGCTCATGGCCCGGACCGGAGGTGGCGGCGTGGTGCAGGCAGGGCAGGTCGTCCGGCTGCAGGGGAGCACGCTCGTGTTCCTGGCGACGCACAGCGAGACCGGGGGTGCCCGGCACGAGATGCGCGTCACCTACGACCCGGGCTCGGGCGCGCCGCCGTTGCACCGTCATCCGCACCAGACCGAGGTCTTCGACGTCGAGGAGGGGGCGCTGCTCTTCACGGTCGCCGGGGAGGAGCGGCGGGTCGGTGCCGGCGGCTCGATCACGCTCCCCGCCGACACCGTCCACACGGTCCGCAACGCCAGCGACGAGGAGCGCGCCGTCGCACGCTGGACGACCCGCCCCGCGCTCGGGACCGGCGACTTCTTCGTGGCGCTGGCTGCGACGGCCGGGGACGGCGCGGCCGTCGCCGGCGTGCTCGCCGAGCACGAGCGCGAGATCCGCTTCGACGTCGCGTCAGACCAGGGCGCCTGACTCGTCCGTGCTGGCGACCGCTGCTGGTGCGGTCGCTGCCGCTGCCGTACCCGCGGGGCCGCCGTCGGGGGCGGCGCGGTCGAGGACGGCGAGCGTCCGGTCCCGGGTCATGGCCGTGCCGATCAGGACCACGGCGAGACCAACGAGGACGAACAGCAGTGCCGCCCCACGACCGGGGCCGGTGCCGAGCACGGTGCCGACGGTGCCGGCGAGGAGGCCGTCCGGCTGCATCGCCGGCGCGGCGAGCCGTTCGGTCAGCGGTGCGACCCCGAGCGCTGTCACCGGGACGAGCGCCTCGGCACTCACGCGACGCAGCGCGGCGAGGCGGCCCTGTCGGCTCGCGGCAACCTCCGTCTGGAACAGCGTGCCCGCTGCGGTCGTGGCCACGGCGGCGCCCGCCAGCGTGACCATGAGCCCGACGGCGATGAGGCTCGGTGCCGGCCGAAGCCCGACGAGGACCGCGCCGATCCCGATCGCGATCGTCGCCGCCGCCAGCGTGCGTACTCGACGTTCCGGCACGCCTCGCGCGGAGAGCACCCCCGCGGTGACGAGCATCGCGCCCCCACCGACCGAGAGCAGCAGGCCGGCGCCGGCCTCGCCCGCGACGGGGAGGAGCAGCGCGAAGACCAGGACGTTCACGACGCTCAGGACGAGGTTCAGCGCCCCGGCGTAGACCAGCACGTGGCGCAGCCCGCGTTGCCGTCCGGTCAGCGAGCGCCACGTCGCCCGGAGCCCGGTCACGTCGACCGGGGCCCGCCCGGTCGCGGTGTCGGCAGCCGCTTCCTCGTCGGGGGAGGGGACCGGCGTCACCGCGGCAGCGCCGACCGCGAGCACGAACGTGACGGCGTCGAAGGCGAGCACGGCACCGATCCCGCCGAGCCCGACGAGCAGGCCTGCGATCGCCGGGCCGGCCAGGACGCCGAGCGCCGGGCCGATCTGGAGCATGCCCTGCGCCCGGCCGATCGCGTCCCGTGTGACCAGGAGCGGCAGTGCAGAGAGGTAGGCCGGCTCCTGGAAGGCACCTGCCGTGGCGCCGACCACGGCGACCACGACCAGGTGCCACAGGTCGAGCTGCCCCATGGCCAGCAGGACCAGCGCGGCGCCGGTCGCGAGGCCGGCGGCGGTGTCGGCAACCACCAGGACGGTGCGACGGTCGGTGCGGTCCACCAGCTCACCTGCCCGTGAGGCCAGCAGCAGACCGGGGAGGCGGATCGCGAGGTAGAGGACCGAGAGCCACCACACCGACCCGGTCTCGAGGAACGCGGCGATGCTCACGCCGGCCGCCGAGACGTTGGACCCGAGCAGCGAGGCGGTCTGGCCCGCCCACAGGACCGTGAACCGGCGACCGACGCCGGGGGTCTCGGTGGCGGCGTGGGAGCTCGTGGAGGTCATGTTCAATCCTTTCTGAGCATGAGCCTCGCACACGACGACCACATAGTCAAGTAGTCTTGAACATGTGCCGGTGGATCCCACGGTTGGAGAACGACGTGCTGAGGAGCGAGCGACTGGCCGCGGCTGGCTGGGAGGTGCACGACCACGACGCAGTCGACGGCGAGCCGCGCGATCTTGAGCTGACCTCCGCGGCCCAGCTGGCGACACTGACCGACGGTTTCCGCATGCGCCTGATGACGTCGATCCGTCGCCGGCCGGGTAGCGCGAAGGAGCTCGCGGCGCGGTTCGACGTGCCGACGACCCGGCTCTACCACCACCTCGACCTGCTCGAGGAGCACGGGTTCGTCCGGGTCGTGGCCACGCGCCAGTCCGGTGCCCGCACCGAGCGCTGCTACGGCACGCCCCCGTTCCGCTCGATCCGGCCGGCGCAGTCGCTCGTCGACGGCGATGACGCGGGTGCCTTCGGGGCGGCGTTGCGTGCGATGGCCGAGGTCGTCGGCGTGTCGCTCGAGGAGGCGGTCCGCAAAGGTGCGCTCCGACCGATGATGGCGGACGACGAGCATGGGCGGACGGTCGTCTCGTGGAGCAGCGTCCGGCTGACCCCCGAGGAGCAGGAGCGGTTCGCCGCCGAGTTCGCCGACCTCGTCGAGCGAGTGGCGACCGCGTCGAAGGCGAACACCGACGCCGACGACGACACGGGTGCGGAGTCGTTCACGTCCTACGTCGTGCTGGCGCCAGACGTCGTGCTGCCGGAGTAGCTCGCACGACAGTGGCCCCGGCGGGTGCCGGGGCCACTGGTGGGGCGGTGCCGCTGGTCCGGCAAAGCCGCCGGTCAGGCGGCGCGGATGCCGGCGGTCGGCTCGACGGCGACGGACGGCTCACCGGCGCGGTGCGCCAGTGCGGCCACGATCGTGCGGACGAACTCGCCGGTCGCGATCAGGACGACGCCCGTCATGACCGGGTGCATCCAGTCGGCGCGCAGGCCCTGGTCGAAGGCGGCGAAGACGGAGTAGTCGATGGCCCACGCGAAGAGGACGGCGATCGCGACCGAGACGGTGCGCGTCAGGGCGGCGGGGGTCTTGACCGGGAGCACCTCGTCGAGCGTCTGGTGGACGACGGCGAGGGCCAGCGTCAGGGCGATGAAGATGATGAAGGCGTACATGTGACCCTCCTGGTGGTGTCGGTGGGGGAGGCGGTGGTGCCTCACGGGTCGTGGTGTTGGACTCGCGCCGTCGGGATCGGTTACAGCCGAATCGTCTGCAGCGCGCGACACTGGCCACATGGACGCACGCACGGAGATCGCCCCGGAGCTCGTCCGCGCGGTGCAGCGCGGCGAGCCCGGCGCCATGGAGGACCTGATCAGGGCCACCTACGCGGGCGTCCACCACCACTGCCTGTCGTTGCTGGGCGATCCCGCGGACGCGGCCGATGCGACGCAGGAGGTGTTCCTGCGGGTGACCAGGTCGGTGCTCGGGTTCCGTGGCGAGGCGGCCTTCACGACGTGGTTGCACCGTGTGACGGTGAACGTCTGCCTCACGATGCTGCGCCGTCGCGGTGACGTCGGCGCGCGTGGTCAGTCCGCCGGCACCGAGCCGTTCGCGGTGCCCGGCGCCGCCGTCGACGTCGGCACGGACGAGGACGTCGCGTCCGCGGTCGTGACCGGCGAGGAGGCCAGCCAGGTGGTGGCAGCCATGGCAGGCTTGTCGGACGACGACCGCGAGGTGATCGTCCTGCGTGACATCAAGGGCCTGTCGACGAAGCAGGCCGCGAAGGCACTGGGGATCAGCGAGTCCGCGGCCAAGGTGCGACTGCACCGGGCGCACGTGCGACTCCGGGAGGCGGTGGGTCGATGAGGCGGCAACACGAGCGGGTCCAGCGACGGCTGCCGCTGCTGGTCACCGATGAGCTCCCGTGGTGGCGTCGCCGGCTGGTCGAGCGTCACCTCGGACGATGTGCCGACTGCGCGGCCGAGGCCGAGCGTCAGCGACAGGTCGCTGCTGAGCTCTCCGGGCTGGGATCTGGTGGTCCGGCGGCGCACGAGCCGCCCCCGGAACTCCTCGACC
>CAYMGL010000121.1:0-7929 GCA_964389945.1 uncultured Actinomycetota bacterium | reverse complement strand
GGCGGAGGGTGAGGGATTTGAACCCCCGGTCCCGTGAAGGACGCTCGCTTTCAAGGCGAGTGCAATCGGCCGCTCTGCCAACCCTCCGTTGACGGGAGCGTACGCATGCCGACCTCCGCCCCCCAGCCGCGTTAGCGTCGGGGGTGTGGACACCACGACGATGCACCTCGTAGCCCTGCCGACCGCCGCCCGTACCCGCTGGCGCGTGCAGGGCGCCCTCGTCGGTGTGCTGATCGGCCTCGCCCTGTCGGTGCCGCCGGCCGTCATCGTCGCCGTCCTGCTCGAGAACCGCATCGGGCTCGTCGTGCCGGTCGTCCTGGTCGCCGTCGGCGCCACGCTCGGTGTGGTCTGGGCGAACCGCCGCTACGCCCGCTTCGGCTACCTCCTGACCGAGGAGGTCGTCCGCGTCCGCGACGGCGTGGTCTTCCACTCCGACGCGATCGCACCGCTCTACCGCGTGCAGCACGTCGACATCAGCCGGGGACCGCTGCAGTTGTCGTTCGGGCTCTCGACGCTGACCATCCACACCGCGGCCCCGGCCGCCGACGTGACGCTCCCGGACCTGCACGCCGACGACGCCGAGCGGGTGCGCGACGACATCCTGGCCGCGTCCCGACGGGCTGCCGAGGAGCTCGGGGTGGCCGACGTCGATGCCGTCTGACCCGCCCCCGCCACCACCCGGCCCACGGCCACCAGGCGCCCCGGGCAGCTCGTGGCCACCACCGTCCGCACCCGCGCCGCCGCCACCTCCGCCTCCGCCGCTCGGCGGGCCGGCACCCACCGACCACGTGCCGCTGCGCCAGCCGCCACGCCGGCTGCACCCGTTCTCGATCATCCGCGGCTTCCAGCTGCGGTCGCTGCTCGGCGCGATCCCGGCGCTGTTCGTCTTCGGTGGCGACGCGGACGTGCCGGGCCTGGTCTTCCTCGGCGGCCTGGTGCTGCTGACCGTCGTCATCGGTGTCGTGCGCGTCCTGGCCTGGCAACGCCACACCTACGAGTTCGCCGGTGGGCGGATCATCGAGAAGTCGGGGATCCTGTCGCGCAAGGAGCGGGCCCTCGAGGTCGAACGCATCCAGCAGGTGGACGTCGAGCGGACGATCCTCGACCGCCTCGTCGGCACCTGCGAGCTGCGGATGGAGACGGCTGCCGACAGCGGCGACAGCGAGCTGGCACTGCGCGTCGTGACCGACGAGGAGGCCGACCGCCTGCGCAGCCTCCTGGCACGACGCATCGGAGCCGACGTCGCCGCCCCGGCGACGGGGTCGGCCGCCGAGGGCGCGCCGGCACCGTCACCTGCTCCCACCACCGAGGAGCTCGTCAGCGTCCCGCTGGCACACGTCGCCCTCGCGGCAGTCACCGGGCCGCGGCTGCTGACGATCCCGGCGGCCATCGCGGTCATCTTCGGCGTGGTCGCCGAGAACGCCGCACCGGACGAGATCGTGGACACGGCCGGCAACGCCGTCTCCGGCCTCTCCGCGCTCGGGGCCGTGCTCCTCTTCCTCGCCCTGCTCGTCGGGTCGGTGCTGCTGGCTGCGGTCACCGGGCTCGTCCGCGATGGCGGGTTCACGATCACCCTGCGCGGGCAGGACCTGCAGGTGCGCCGTGGCCTGACGACGACGCGATCGGCGACCGTGCCCATGCGGCGGGTCCAGCGGGTGACGGTCCGCCGACGCTGGCTCCAGCAGGCACTCGGCTACGCCAGCGTGACGGTGCACTCCGCCGGTGGTGGTGGCGGTGGTGAGGGCACGCAACAGCTCGACCGCTCCCTGACCGTCCCGCTCCTGCCGGAGGAGGACGTCGCCGCCCTCGTCGGCCGCCTCCTCGGCGTCGACGGGACCCCGCCGCTCCAGCCCCACCCGCGCGAGGCACGTCGACGTGCTGTGGTGCGCGGCCTGCTCGGGATGGTGTGGTTCGCGATCCCGCTGGTCGGCGTGGCCATCGTCTTCGAACGACCCGTCGCCGTGCTCGGGGCGGCAGTCCTGCTCGTGCTCGGCGCCGCCGCCGGCCTGCTCAGCTACGGCAAGCTGGCGTCCGGCGCCGACGACGTGCTCGTCGCCGGCCGTACGGGGCTGTTCGGGACCACGACCGAGCTGTCGCCGCTGCGCAAGACGCAGGGTGCTGCCGTACGCAGCTCGTTCTTCCAGCGGCGGCTGGGCCTGGCGTCGCTGCACGTGCACGTCGCCGGCCCCGCCGGCGGGATCACGCTGCAGGACCTCGGGGAGCCGACAGCGCAGCGCCTCGCCCCGACCCTGCTCGACTGATCAGTCGGCGAACAGGACCTCACGGCCGAGGTAGGGCTGCAGCTTCTGCGGGACCGCGACCGAGCCGTCGGCCCGCTGGTGCGTCTCCACCAGCGCGATGATCCCGCGCTGGATCGGGATCGCCGTGCCGTTGCACGTGTGCGCCATGACGTTGGCCCCGGCGTCGTTGCGGATGCGCGTGTTCAGTCGGCGGGCCTGGTAGTCGGTCGTGTTCGAGGTCGAGGTGACCTCGCGGTACGCCTGCTGGCCGGGCAGCCACGCCTCGATGTCGAACTTGCGCGCCGCCGAGTTGCCCAGGTCACCGATCGGGATGTCCACGACCTGCGCGTGGATGCCGAGCCCCGAGAAGACCTCCTCCTCGATCGACAGCATCCGCTGGTGCTCGTCGTCGGACTGGTCGGGACCGCAGAAGCTGAACAGCTCGACCTTCTCGAACTGGTGCACCCGCAGGATCCCGCGGGTGTCCTTGCCGGCGGCACCTGCCTCACGACGCAGGCACGGCGAGTAGCCCGCGTAGCGCATGGGCAGGTCCTCGGGGTCGAGGATCTCGTCGGCGTGGTAGCTGGCCAGCGGCACCTCGGCGGTGCCGACGACGTAGTAGTCGTCGCGGTCGTCGGTACGGAAGAGCATCTGCTCGTCACCGGGCAGGAAGCCGGTGCCGACCATCGCCTCGCGACGGACGAGGACCGGCGGGACCATCGGCGTGAACCCGTGCGCCATGGCGATGTCCAGGGCGTACCGGACCAGCGCGAACTCGAGCAGGACGGCCTCGCCCTTGAGGTAGGCGAAGCGTGCGCCAGAGGTCCGCGCAGCCCGCTCGAGGTCCAGCGCGTCGGCAGCCTCCATGAGGTCGACGTGGTCCTTCGCCTCGAAGTCGAACGAGGGCTTCTCGCCGAACGTGCGCAGCACGACGCCGTCGCCCTCCTCGCCGTCGGGCGTGTCGTCCTGCGGCAGGTTCGGCACCGTCAGCAGCAGGGCGTCGAGCCGGTTCTGCACCGACTGCAGCTCGTCCTCGAGCGAGCCGGTGCGCTCCTTGAGGCTGCTGGCGTGCTCGATCATCGCCGGACGGTCCTCCGGGGCGGCGGCGCCGATCGCCTTGGACGCGGTCTTCTGCTCTGCACGGGCGTCGTCGACGGCCTGGATCAGCTCCCGGCGCCGCTCGTCGAGCACCACGAGCTCGCGGACGGCGTCCTCGCCCCAACCACGACGGCCGAGGCCCGCGAGCACGCGGGGGAGGTCGTCGCGCAGCAGCTGCAGGTCGATCACGGGAGGTCTCCGTCGATGGCGTCGCGGACGCTGCCCGAGGCTACTGCCGCCCCTCAGCTCGCCGGTCCGCTGTGGATCCGGGGACCGGCGGGCTGCCGAGCGGCGATGTCGCCCTCCGCCGCGAGGAGGTCCTGCCACCGTTCGGCCGCACCCGCCTCCCCCAGCACCCAGCCGGCGAGCGTCACGAACAGCCGGTGATGGCCGAGCTCACTGGCCATCAGCGACCCGAAGAACGGGGCGAGGTCGTGGTCCGTCGCCGCGAGGTGGGCGAAGCGCTCGCACGACCGGCACTCGATGAGCGCGCTCACCAGGAGCAGGTCAGCGACCTCGTCGCGGCCCTCGCCCTTGCGGACCAGGCCCCGCAGGTCTGCCGCGTACGGGTTCGAGAACGACCTCGGCAGCTCGCCGCCACGGTCCCCGAGCCGTGCCGACACGGCGCCGAGGTGGCCGACCTCGTCGCGTGCCACCGCGTTGAGCTTCGTCGTCCACTGCAGCACGTCGACGTCGTGCGGGGCCCGCCGCATCAGGTGGAGCGCGTTGCGGGCCGCCTCGCGCTCGAGCTGGGCGTGGTCGGCGAGGAGTGCGACCTCGTCGGCGAGCACGGCGTCGCCCCAGCCCACCGGCGTCCACCACGTCAGTGGCAGCACCTCGTGGGCCTCGTCGATCGGTGTGCTGCTGGCCATGGTCGTCCGGGGTGGGGTCGTGACGGAGGGTGCCGGTCCTAGGGTGCGGCAGCGAACCGACCCGTGAGGCTGCATGCAGTTCCCGCCCCGTCGCTGGACCCCCGCCCCGCCGATGACGATCGACGTCGGCTACGACCCGACCGGTCTGCTCGACGACGTCGAGCACGTCGCGCTGCCGGGGAACGGTCCCGAGGACCCGCTGCTGGACGCCGACGGCAACCTCCACGTCGGTGTCGAGGACGGACGGATCCTCCGGGTCCGGCCCGACGGGACCGTCACCCAGCTGACCAACACCGGCGGCCGGCCACTTGGTCTGGAGTGGCTCCCCGACGGTGACCTCCTCGTCTGCGACGCCGAGATGGGCCTCCTGCGCGTCCCGCGCGACGGGGGCAGCCCCGAGGTGCTCGTCGACGAGGTCGGCGGCCACCGGCTGGTGCTGACCAACAACGCCGCGGTCGAGCCGGACGGGACGATCTGGTTCACCGAGTCGACCCGCTGCAACCCGCTGGACGACTTCATCGGCGACGTGCTCGAGCACAACGGTTCGGGCCGACTGCTGCGGCGTGACCCCGACGGGACCGTGGACGAGGTCCTCACCGGCCTGAGCTTCGCGAACGGTGTGGCGCTCGTGCGCGACGACGAGGCCGGCATCGACGAGGTCTGGGTGGCCGAGACGGCCGCCTACAGCATCCACCGTGTCCAGCGCGCCGGCGAGCGGGCGGGCCGGGCCTCCCTCGTCACCGACGCGCTGCCGGGCTACCCCGACAACCTCGCCGTCGGCAGCGACGGGACCATCTGGGCGCCACTGCCGAACCCACGCAATCCGATCGCCGACCGGGTCAAGGGCATGCCGGTACCCGTCCGCGAACTGGTCCGCCGCATCCCGGACGCCATCACGGACCGGCTGGTCGTCCCCTTCGCGAGGGTCCTCGGGTTCGCTCCCGACGGCACCGTCCGCCACGACCTGCAGGGCAGCGGCGAGGGCTGCCGCTTCGTGACCGGCGTGCGCGAGCACGGCGGCCACCTGTACCTCGGCTCGGTCGACGAGGACGTGTCATCGGTCGTCCGGGTCGCCGTCCCCGTGCGCTGACACCCGCGGGCAACACGGCGTCCACCAGCCCGTCACCGGACGTGTCTAGCGTTGTCGATCCGCTGTCGACACCGTGGTCCACGGCGTGTCCCCGACCAGGAGCCCTCCTTGCGTTCCCGCACCACCGCCTCTGCCGCGGCCATCGGCCTGCTGGCGACGCTCGTCGCCGCGCCCGTGGCGTCCGCCGTCGAACCGGACGGCACCGAGCCGCTGCCCATCACCGAGGGCTTTGACGACTGCGCCCTCGCCGGCTGGGAGATCATCTCGGTCGACAGCGACGCCGCCAACACGTGGGAGTGCTCGGAGCAGTACTCGAACATCGACGTCAACGCGTACGGGAACGCCGCGCCGGCCGACGAGTGGCTGATCATGCCGCCGGTCGACCTGACGACGCAGGACGACGAGGAGCTCTCGTTCCGGTCCTACACCGCGTACAACGACGTCGCGTACCCGCAGGTCGAGGTCCTGGTCTCGACGGACTACCCGCGCAGCGGTGACCCGAGCGACGGGTCGTGGACCGCGCTCGTCGGAGCCGAGTTCTCTCCCGCGGGATCCCGCGAGTGGACGGCATCTGGACCTGTCGACCTGTCGGGCATCGACGCAGAGAGCGTCTCCATCGCCTTCCGCTACACGTCGTCGGGCACGGGGGGCGGCACCGCCGCAACGTGGCGACTCGACGCCATCGACCTCTCCGTCCCCGAGCCCGAGTGCTCGGAGGCGGACGTACCGATCTCCACCGTCCAGGGTGACGGCTTCAGCTCGCCCTTCGACGGTGACGTCGTCACGATCGAGGGCGTGGTCACCTTCGCCGATGACGACCTCGACGCCTTCTTCGTCCAGGAGGAGCCGGCTGACGAGGACGGTGACCCCACGACCTCCGAGGCCCTCTACGTCTTCGACCGGCGCGAGCTGCCCGCGGTGGGCAGCACGGTGCAGCTGACCGACCGCGTGTCGGAGCGCTTCGGCTCGACGCAGATGTCCTTCCCGGCCATCGAGGTCTGCGACGTCCCCGCGACGGAGATCACCCCGACCGACCTCACACTGCCCCTCGGCACGGCCCAGCGGGAGTCGCTCGAGCACATGCTCGTCATGACGACGCAGGACCTCGACGTCACCGGCCTGTTCGGTCAGTTCGGTGAGATCGGCCTGACGCTCGACGAGGCACCCCTGCCGGTCCCGACCTCCGTCCTCGCGCCCGACACCGACGACGCGCAGGACCTGTTCGACACGCAGGCCGACAACTACCTGAAGCTCGACGACCGCAACGAGGGAGCCTTCTCCCGGTTCCCGTGGGGCAGCGCCAACGACGGCATCGGCCCGCGGCCCGGTGACGTCATCGGGGCCGGCGTGGTCGGACCGCTCGACTACACGTTCGACGAGTACAAGATCCAGCCACTCGAGTTCCCCGAGATCGTCGAGCAGGACGAGCACCCGCGTCCGGAGGGCCCGGCCACCCGTGGCGGGACCGACATCGGTGCCTTCAACGTCCTGAACTACTTCAACACGTTCGGTGACGAGGACGGCCTGCGAGGTGCCACGAACGCCGACGACTTCGAGGTGCAGACGACGAAGGTCGTGGCAGCCATCGAGGGTCTCGACGCCGCCGTCCTCGGCCTCGTCGAGATCGAGAACGACTACGGCGCACTCCACGACGATGACGACACGACGGAGGCTTCGATCGTCACACTGGTCGACGCGCTCAACACGGCGGCCGGCTTCGCCAAGTGGGACTTCGTCGCACCCGGCGAGGACCTGCTCGTGGAGAAGGAGCCGGGCCTGACCGACGAGCCGGGTGAGGCGGACGTGACCCCGCTGGGCGTCGGGACGGACGCGATCGCGGTCGGCATCATCTACCAGCCGGACCGGGCGACGCCGACCGGCGAGGTCGCGACCTTCGACATCGACGCGCTCCTCGAGGGCGACACCGAGAACAACCGGTGGCCGCTGGCGCAGACGTTCGAGATCGACGGCCGGGTGTCCGACGTCACCGTCGTGGTCAACCACTTCAAGTCCAAGGGGTCGAGCTGCACGGACACGGCCGGGCCGGACTTCGCGCTGGAGGAGGACGTGGAGACGGATCTGCTGGGCAACTGCGACCTGACCCGCCAGTACGCCGCCAACCGTGTGCTCGAGTGGCTGGACACCGACCCGACCGGGGTCGAGCACGATCGCTACCTCGTCACGGGCGACCTCAACGCCTACCAGCAGGAGCGGCCGGTCCAGATCTTCGAGGAGGCGGGCTACACCGACCTCATCGAGGAGTTCGGAGACGACGCCTTCACGTACAAGTTCGACGGTCGCTACGGACGCCTCGACCACGCGCTGGCGTCGCCGACACTGGTCGAGGACGTGCGCGATGCCGGCGTGTGGCAGATCAACTCCCTCGAGTACTACAACAACCTGTACGACGTCGCGCCCGTCGACGAGACGGCGTACGCATCGAGTGACCACGACCCCGTGAGCGTCTCGCTGGTGCCGCCGGCACCCGTGTTCCGCGACGGCGCCCGTCCCGGACGCGACAGCGCACCGGGCTACCCGGGCAACCGTCGCCGCTGACGTGCCTGCACGAGCGACCGGACCCCGCCTTCGCGGCGGGGTTCGTCGCGTCTCAGGCGTCGGTGATGCGGTC
>CAYMGL010000120.1:0-7934 GCA_964389945.1 uncultured Actinomycetota bacterium | reverse complement strand
CCGAACTCCTGGCCGAGGGTGACCGGCGTGGCGTCCATGAGGTGGGTGCGGCCGGGCTTGACGACGTCGGCCCATGCCTCGGCCTTGCGACCGAGCGACGCGGCGAGCTCCTCGAGCGCCGGGATCAGCTCGTGCACGGTCAGCGTGCCCACGGCGATGTGGCAGGCGCTCGGGAAGGTGTCGTTGGACGACTGCGACGCGTTGACGTGGTCGTTGGGGTGGACCTTCGGCGACTCGAGCGGCTCACCGAGCAGCTGCTTGGCGCGGTTTGCGAGCACCTCGTTGACGTTCATGTTCGTCGAGGTGCCCGAGCCGGTCTGGAAGACGTCGACGGGGAACTGCTCGTCGTGCTGGCCGTCGATGACCTCGTCGGCGGCACGGCGGATGGCGTCGGCGAGCTCGGTGTCGACGACACCGGTCTCCTCGTTCGCGGTCGCCGCGGCCCACTTCAGCATGGCCATGCCCTGGACGATCTCGATCGGGACGGGCTTGCCGCTGACGGGGAAGTTCAGGACGGCACGCTGGGTCGACGCGCCCCACAGGGCGTCGCCGGGCAGCTCCATCTCACCCATCGTGTCGTGGGCGATGCGGACGTCACTCATCTGGTCTGCGCTCCGGGTCGGGTCGACCACGGAGTCAACCAGAGCACGCGGCCGCGTCCAGAGCCGAAGGGCCCCAGCGCACGTCACAGCGACGTCAGGCGGCGTTCCGCAGGGATGTCAGGCGGCGTCCCGCAGGGACGGTCAGGTGGCGTCCCGAAGGGACGACAGCAGCGACTCCCACGAGTCGACGAAGGCCTGCTTGCCCTCCTCCTGGAGCTTTGCCGCCAGCCCCTCGACGTCGACACCGGCCTCGGCCACGACGGCGACGTCACCGGTCGCGGGGCCACCGTCGCGCGGCAGCGGCTCGCCGACCTCGCCGTGGTCGGCGAACGCGGTCAGCGTGGACTGCGGCACGGTGTTGACCGTGTCGGGCGCAGCGAGCGCCTCGACGTACTCGGTGTCGCGCTGCTCGGGGTCCTTGGTCGAGGTGGACGCGAACAGCAGCCGCTGCGGCGACGCGCCGGCCTCGGCCAGCCGCTGGAAGCGGTCCGACGCCAGCAGCTCGCGGTAGGCGGCGTAGGCCTGCGCGCAGACGGCGATGCCGAGGCGGTTGTGCAGCGACTCGGGGAGCTGCTTGTTCGCCGCCACGTCCCAGCGCGAGACGAAGATCGACGCGACCGACGGGATGCCGGCGACCGACTCGCCGGCGTCCAGCCGACGCTCGAGGCCCTGCAGCCAGGCCTCGGCCTGGGCGAGGTACTGCTGGACCGAGAACAGCAGGGTCACGTTGACCGGGATCGCCCGGGCGATGGTCTCGGTGATCGCGGGCAGCCCGGCCGGCGTGCCGGGGATCTTGATCATCAGGTTCGGACGGTCGGTGCGGTTGAACAGCTCGGCGGCCTGGGTGATCGTCGCGGCGGCGTCGTCGGCCAGCAGCGGCGACACCTCCAGCGAGACGCAGCCGTCGACCCGGCCCGTCGACTCGAAGACCGGGAGGAAGAGGTCGGCGGCGCGGCGCAGGTCGTCGATCGCCAGCGAGAAGAACAGCTCCTCGGGGTCGGTCACGCCGTCGGCGACGAGCTCGTCGATCGCGTCGTCGTAGAGGTCGGTGCCGGCGATCGCCTTGTCGAAGATCGACGGGTTGGACGTCAGGCCGGTCACGGCCCACTCGTCGATGCGCTGTTCGAGCGTCCCGTCGTCGAGCATGTCACGACGGATGTCGTCCTGCCAGATGCTCTGGCCGAGCTGGGCGAGTTCCTGCAGCGGGTTCATCGAGGGGTCCGGGTCGTCGGCGGGGTGCGTCGCCGCGAGCGTAAGCGGACCGCCGGTCAGTCCCGGCCGCGTGCGCGCCGCGCGAGCGTCACGAGCGCGGCGGTGGACGCGTCGAGCTCGCCGTCGACCTCCGGCGGTGCCTCGTCGGCGACCAGCGCGTCGAGCAGGCCGGTGGCCAGGACCTTGCCCAGCTCGACGCCCCACTGGTCGTAGGCGTTGATGTCCCAGATCGCGGCGAGCGCGGCGACCTTCTGCTCGTACAGGGCCACCAGCTGCCCGACCGCTCGGGGGGTGAGCTCGTCGAGGAGGATCGTCGTCGACGGCCGGTTGCCGGGGAACGTCCGGTGGGGCACGAGCTCGGGCTCGACGCCGGACGCGGCGACCTCGTCCTCGCTGCGGCCGAACGCGAGCGCCGCTCCCTGGGCGAACATGTTCGCGAGCAGCTGGTCATGGTGGTCGGCCAACCGCTCGTCGAGCGAGCTCGACGGCGCGCGACCGCGCGCGACCGCGTTGGCGGGCTGCAGGACACCGATGAAGTCGACCGGCACGAGGTGCGTGCCCTGGTGGAGCAGCTGGAAGAACGCGTGCTGCCCGTCGGTGCCGGGCTCTCCCCACACGATCGCGCCGGTGTGGTAGTCAACGAGCTCGCCCTCGAGCGTCACGCGCTTGCCGTTGGACTCCATCTCCAGCTGCTGGAGGTAGGCCGGCAGTCGCGCCAGCCGGGTCGAGTACGGCACGACTGCCTGTGACTCGGCGCCCAGCACGCTGCCGTACCAGACCTGGAGCAGCGCCATGAGGATCGGCACGTTCTCGGCGTAGTCCGCGGTGCGGGCGTGCTCGTCGACGTCGTGCATCCCGGCGAGCAGCTCGCGGAACGCGTCCTCGCCGATCGCGAGCAGGAGCGACAGCCCGACCGCGGAGCTGACCGAGTAGCGGCCGCCGACCCAGTCCCAGAACCCGAGCATCGTGTCGGTGTCGATGCCGAAGTCCGCGACGCGTTCCTCGTTGGTCGAGACGGCGACGAAGTGGCGTGCGACGGCGTCCTCGCCGAGGGCGTCGACGACCCACGCACGGGCGGTCCGCGCGTTGGTCAGCGTCTCGATCGTCCCGAACGACTTGCTGACGACGACGAACAACGTCGTCGCCGGGTCGACGGTCGCCAGGGTGTCGGCGATGTCGTCCGGGTCGACGTTGGACACGAAGTGGACCGTGAGGTCGCCCGTGTGGTGGTCCGCGAGCGCCCGGTGCAGCATCCGGGGGCCGAGGTCGGACCCGCCGATGCCGATGTTGACGACGTCGGTGATGCGTTCGCCGGTGGCGCCGCGCCAGTCACCGCCGCGGACGCGCTCGGCGAGCGCGACGGCCCGGTCGAGCTCCTCGTGGACCATCGGTACGACGTTGACGCCGTCGACCGTCACCTCGGCATCAGGGGGGAGGCGCAGCGCGGTGTGGAGGGCGGGCCGGTCCTCGGTGGTGTTGACGACCTCGCCGGCCTGGGTCGCCTGGATGCGCTCCAGCACCTGCCGGTGTCGCGCCAGGTCGAGCAGCAGCTCCATCGTGCGGTCGTTGACGCGGTGCTTGGACAGGTCGACGGTCAGTGCCCCAACCCGGTGGGTCATCCGGGCCGCCCGGGTCGGGTCCGTGGCGAACAGCCCCGACAGGGACACGGGCGGGTGTTCGGTGGCGTGGTCCTGCAGGAACGACCAGATGGCGCTGGCGAGCATCGGGTTCGGCATTCAGGCTTCCTCGACGTCGTAGCCGTGGTCACGCAGTGTGGTGACCAGGTGATGGGCGTGTTCGCTGCCGCGGGTCTCCAGCTCGAGGACGACCTCGACCATGCCGAGGCCGGTCCAGTCACGGAGGCGGTGGTGCTCGACCGTGACGACGTTCGCGCGCTCGTCGGCGATCTCGTCGAGCAGCTTGGCCAGTGAACCGGGCCGGTCCTGCACGCGACACTGGATCGCCAGGTAGCGGTGCTGCTCGGCGAGGCTGGTGGAGATCAGCGTCTGCAGCACGAGGGGGTCGATGTTGCCGCCGCTGAGCACGACGACGGCTGGCGTCTCGACCTCGACGACGCCGGCCAGCAGCGCACCCAGGCCGATCGCGCCCGACGGCTCGACCAGCTGCTTGGCCCGCTCGAGGAGCAGCAGCACCGCCTGGGCGGTGGCGGCGTCGTCGACGGTGACGACCTCGTCGACGTACGCGTCGATGTGCGCCATCGTGAGCTCGCCCGGACGCTTGACCGCGATGCCGTCGGCGATGGTGTCGACCGACGGCAGGGTGGTGGGGCCGCCGTGCTCGCGCGACCACGCGACCGAGGCGGCGCCGCTGGCCTGCACGCCGATGACCCGGATGCTCGGGTCGGCGTCCTTGAGGGCGACCGCCGTCCCGGAGATGAGCCCGCCCCCGCCGATCGGGACCAGCACCGTCCGCAGGCCGGGGGCCTGCTCCAGCAGCTCCAGCCCGAGCGTGCCCTGTCCGGCGATGACGTCGGCGTGGTCGAACGGGTGGATCAGGACGCGGCCCTCGACGTCGGCCAGCGTGCGGGCAGCCTCGAGGCAGTCGTCGACGACCCCGTCGATGAAGCGGACCTCGGCGCCGTAGCCCCGCGTGGCCTGGACCTTGGGGATCGGCGCGTTGGCGGGCATGTAGACGACGGCGTCGACGTCCTGCCGGGTCGCGGCGAGGGCCACGCCCTGGGCGTGGTTGCCGGCGCTGGCGGCGACGACGCCGTTGGCCCGCTCGTCCTCGGACAGCTGCGCGATGCGGTTGAAGGCCCCGCGGATCTTGAACGACCCCGTCCGCTGGAGGTGCTCGCACTTGAGCAGGACCGGGCCACCGACCGCGGCTGACGCGTGGCGGCTGTCCTGGACCGGGGTGCGCAGGGCGATGTCCTGCAGCCGGTCCGCAGCGGCACGGATCCGGTCGGCCGTGACCAGCGACGTCATCACCCGCTCCCCGACGGTGCGTGGCGGCGACCCTAACGGCTCCCCGGTAGCCGCCGCCTGCAGGGACGTCCGCGGGGCATGCCGGGACCCCGGTCGGTCACGACCGGGGTCCGCGTCGGGTGTGCCTCAGCCGACCCGGAGGAACAGCTGGCTGTGGGCCGAGCCGTCCTGGAAGAAGTCACCGCCGCGGGCGATGAGCTTCAGGTACTCGTCGTCGGCGCGCATGGTGCGGTCGGCCTCGTCGGCCTGGGCCGCGTCCTTGGCGATGCCCATCCACACCAGCGTGCTGTAGGGGCCGGCGGGCGAGCTCAGCAGCACGTTGTAGACGCCGGTGATGCGCTGGACGTACTCGGAGATCTCCATGCCCCAGCCCACGGCGTGTCCGAGGCTGCCGGCCTTGGCCGTGGCCTGCGTGATCATCGCGACGTTGCCGACCCGCGTCTTGTCCTCGCCGAGCTGGCCGAACGCTCGGTAGAGGGTGTCGCGGGGCTGGCCGTCGAAGTACTGCCGGCCGTCCTCGACCTTGGCGAGGTAGTCGGCGTCGGCCATGGCCGCCATCGAGTTCGCGACCAGCTCGGCCGAGCCGTCGACCTGGTAGCCCCACGAGTAGTGGCCGGCGATGCCGCCGGCGATGCTCGTCCAGGTGTTGACGTGGCGGCCGGTGACGGCCTCGAAGGCGTCTGCGACCTCGACCGCCCACTGGCGGACGTCGGCCGGTGGCCCGTTGAGGACCATGTCCCGTGTGAAGAGTTCCATCGTTGCGCTCCCTTGTGGCCACGGCTGCCCCGCAGCGGTCGACCCACTTTGCGTGGCGCACGAGGCCGATGTCGACTGACGACGTCGGCTGCGCGGACAGGCAGCGGCCGAGGGTCGGGAGCGCCCGCCGGTCGGCAGCCCGCCGTCGCCGTGGTCCGACATGACCCCGCCCGTTCGGACCAACCCGCTCCCACTGCGCGGCCGAGCGACCGCTTGCCGTGACCAGCCGCGTCAGCGGAGCTCGCCACGCAGGAGGCCCCAGTCGTTGACGTCGGCGCGCTCCTCCGGGAAACCGTCGGTGGCGACGAGCCGGACGGCCGACCGTCGTGTGCCCTCGTGCGTGAAGCCGAGCGCGAGGGCCACGGCGTTGCTGCCGTCGTTGATCGCGGCCGCGTCCAGCTCGAGCCGGACGAGGTCCAGGCCGTCCTCGGCGAGCGCCCACTCGCACAGCAGGCGCGATGCGCGCGTGGCGATGCCACGACGGCGGGCCTCGGGTGCGACCCAGTAGCCGATGCGCCCGGCACGGTCGAGCGGGTTCACGTCGATGCCGACGGCGGCCACGATCTCCTCCGCCTCGACGACCACGAGGTGGGCGCCGGTGCCCTCTGCCTGCCGCCCGGCGGCGTACTCGACCCACCACCGCGCGGCGTCCTCGTCGTAGGGGACAGGCACCGTGGTGAAGTGGCCGATGGCCGGGTCGCGGCAGATCTCGGCGATGCGCGGGACGTCCGGCAGCAGCGGTGGCCGCAGCGTCAGGTCGCCGTCGGTGAACGGGTCGGGGAGGCTGATGGCGGTGCTCATGCCGGGGCCGGTTCCGCGACGGCGAGCTCGGCGACGCGCACCAGCACCTCGGTCAGGTCGTAGTCCTTGGGCGTGAAGACGGCCGCGACGCCGGCGGCCTCGAGCTTGCGGGCGTCCTCGGGCGGGATGATCCCCCCGGCGACGACCGGCACGTCGTGGCCGGCCTCGCGCAGGCCGTCGACGACCCGGGGGACCAGCTCGAGGTGCGAGCCGGACAGGATCGACAGCCCGACCAGCGCGACGTCCTCGTCGACCGCGGCGCGCACGATCTGCGCCGGGGTCAGGCGGATGCCCTCGTAGACGACCTCCATGCCGAGGTCGCGGGCGCGGATGGCGACCTGCTCGGCACCGTTGGAGTGGCCGTCCAGACCGGGCTTGCCCACCAGGATGCGCAGGCGACGGCCCAGCTGCTCCTCGACCGCCGCGACGCGGGCGCGGGCGTCGGCCAGCTTCGGCGCGAGCGCCGCGCCGGACCCGGCCATGGCGCGTTCACCGACGCCGGTCGGGCCGCGGTACTCGCCGAACACCTCGCGCAGGGCACCGGCCCACTCACCGGTCGTGACCCCGGCCCTCGCGCACGCGATCGATGCCTCCACCAGGTTCTCGTCGGTCTCGGCAGCGGCGCGCAGGGCCGTGAGGGTGCGCTGGACCTCGTCGTCGTCGCGGCGCCCGCGGTGGGCGTCGAGCAGGTCGATCTGCTGCTGCTCGACCGCCGGGTCGACGACCAGGATGCCGCCGTCCTCGCTCGACATCAGCGGTGACTCTGTCGTCTCGGTGAACCTGTTCACGCCGATGACGGTCTGCTCGCCGGCCTCGATGCGCCGCAGCCGTGCAGCGTTGGATGCGACGAGCTCGGACTTCATCTCGTCCACGGCCTCGACGGCGCCGCCCTGCTCGAGGATGCGGTCGAGCTCCTCACGGGCCTCGCCCGCGAGCTTGTCGACCAAGCCCTCCATCACGTGCGACCCGTCGAACAGGTCACCGTGCTCGAGCAGGTCGGTCTCGAACGCCAGCACCTGCTGCATCCGCAGGCTGAGCTGCTGGTCCCACGGCCGCGGGAGGCCGAGGGCCTCGTTCCACGCGGGCAGCTGGATGGCGCGGGCCCGGCCCTTCTTCGACAGCGACACGCCCAGCATCTCGACGAGGATGCGGGTGATGTTGTTCTCGGGCTGCTGCTCGGTCAGCCCGAGCGAGTTGACCTGCACGCCGTAGCGGAAGCGGCGGAACTTCGGGTCCTCGACGCCGTACCGCTCGCGGCAGATCTCGTCCCAGAGCTCGACGAAGGTGCGCATCTTGGCGACCTCCTCGACGAACCGGATCCCGGCGTTGACGAAGAAGCTGATGCGACCGACGACCCGGGGGAAGTCCTCCTCGGGCACCTGGCCGCTGTCCCGCACCGCGTCCAGCACGGCGATGGCGTTGGCCAGCGCGTACGCGACCTCCTGCACCGGCGTCGCCCCGGCCTCCTGGAGGTGGTAGCTGCAGATGTTGAGGGGGTTCCACTTGGGCGTGTTGCGGTAGGTCCAGGCGACCATGTCGGTGGTCAACCGCATCGACGGCCCGGGCGGGAACGCGTAGGTCCCCCGCGACAGGTACTCCTTGAGGATGTCGTTCT
>CAYMGL010000119.1:0-7973 GCA_964389945.1 uncultured Actinomycetota bacterium | reverse complement strand
AAGAACGGCGAGGGGCGCTACCACGCCGACGAGGCGACCCTCGACCAGCTCGAGGACGACGGGCGGGTCGTCGTGCGCTACGCCGACAACCCCAACGGCTCGGCGCGTGACATCGCGGGCATCACCAACGAGGCCGGCAACGTCGTCGGCCTGATGCCCCACCCCGAGCACGCGGTCGACGCCGACCTGCGCCGGGGCACGGACGGGCTCGGGTTCTTCACCTCGGTCCTGCGGGCCGTCGCGGTCGCCTGACGGTGGCGGCCGTCCCGGCACGGCTGCCGCGCGACTTCCGCTGGCTGTGGACCGCCTACGGGGCGTCCAACCTCGCCGACGGGATCCTGCTCGCGGTCGGGCCGCTGCTGGTGACGCGGGTGACGCTCGACCCCTTCGCCGTCGCGGCCGCGGTGTTCCTCCAGCGGTTGCCGTGGCTGTTCCTCGGCCTGCTGGCCGGTGCGGTCGTCGACCGTGTGGACCGGCGGCGACTCGCGATCGCGATGCACCTGGTCCGCGCGGCCGTGCTCGGTGCCCTCGCGGCCGGGATCGTCGCCGGCGCCCTGTCGCTGCCGCTGCTCTACGCCTGCTTCTTCCTGCTCGGCACGGCGGAGACGTTCGCGGACAACGCGGGCAGCACGCTCGTGGCGGCCGTGGTGCCGAAGGCTGACCTGGGTGCGGCGTCGTCGCGCCTCGTCGGCACGAACCTCGTCACCAACCAGCTCGCCGGCCCCCCGCTCGGCGCGCTGCTGTTCGGGCTCGGGCTTGCCGTGCCGATCACGACCGAGGCGCTGCTGCTGGTCCTGGCCGCGGCCTGCACCCAGCGGATCGGACGACCGACGGCCGTCGCGACGCCCCGAGCGCCCGGGGTCGGGCTGCTGGACGAGATCGTCGCCGGCGCCCGCTGGCTGCGGGCCAGCGGTCCGGTGTGGCGGCTGTTCACGCTGGTCGTGCTGTTCAACCTGACGTTCGGTGCGGTCTACCCGCTGTGGGTCCTGTACGCCTTCGAGCGGCTCGGCCTCGACGACGTCGGGTTCGGGCTGCTGCTGTCAGCCTCCGCGGTCGGGGGCGTCGTGGGCTCGTGGCTCTTCTCGCGGCTCGAGCAGCGGTTCACCTACGGGCAGCTCATGCGGGTCGGCCTCTCGATCGAGGCGTGCACGCACCTCGTGATGGCGCTGACGACGAGCTGGGCGGTCGCGGGCGCCGTGCTGGTCCTCTTCGGCGCGCATGCGGCCGTGTGGGGGTCGATCGCGTCCACGATCCGGCTGCGCGCGACGCCGGACGAGCTGCTCGGCCGCATCAACAGCGTCTACTTCCTCGGTGGGCTCGGCTCGATCGCGATCGGGACGCTCGTCGGCGGTGCGCTCGCGGAGCAGTTCGGCGTGCTCGCGCCGTTCTGGCTGGCGTTCGTCGGGGCGTCGCTGACCGTGGCGTGGGTCTGGCCCCGCATGGACCAGATCGGTGCGGCCGGGGATCCCGTCCCGCACGCGTGAGCGCCATGTCCCGGCCCGGACGGTCGCGCCCCGCGTCGACCGCCTGCGCCGAACTGGGTGCATGTTCGCCCCGGTTCGATCGAACCGGGTGCAATGTGGGTGCACTGTTGGCGAGAGCGCACCCAGTCGCGAGAGGAGGCGGCAGAACTGCACCCGGTGTCGCCGGGGGGCACGGTGTCAGGTGGGCTCGGACCAGGTCTCGTGGTGGACCACCTCGGTGCGGTCGCGGCGACCACGACGCTCGGAGGTGGTCGGTCGCGGCTCGTCGGTGGGCGGGTGGCCGAGCGTGACGATCCCGGCCGGGTGGACGCCGTCGGGAAGTCCGAGGAGCGAGGCCAGCCCGTCCACCGCGTGGGCACCGAGGAAGCCCGCGGCCAGCCCCGCCTCCGTCGCCAGCAGCAGCAGGTTCTGCACCGCGGCACCGAGGTCGAGCCACCAGTACGGCACGTCCCACTGTCGCGGCCCGCTCGTCTTGTCCGGCTCGTCGTAGCGGTCGCGGTAGGCGCGCTCGTCGGCGCAGGGCACGACCAGGACCGGTGCCGAGGACAGCCACGGGTCGAAGCCGCGGGCGAGGTAGTCCGGTTCACCGGCGGCCTCGGCGATCGCGGTCCGCTGCTCCTCGTCGCGGACGACCACGAACGTCTGGCCCTGCGACCAGCCGGCCGAGGGGGCGCGCAGCGCGAGGTCGAGCAGCTCGTCGACCAGCCCGGCGTCCAACGGCTGGTCGGCGCACCGCCGGACCATCCGTCGTGACCTGATCGCCTCGCGCAGTTCCACGTGCCCGCCTCCGGTCGGGTCCCAACCTAGGGCCGGAACCGGCAGGGCTGGCCGGTAGCGTCCTGACCCTCCCGACAGGTGCAGCCGCGTGAGCCAGTTCCCGCCGAACGAGACCCTGACCGACGAGCGTGCCCGGGAGCTCGGGCACGAGCTCGGGCTGCGCGGTGACGAGTACGACCGGATCCTCGAGACCCTCGGTCGCATCCCGACGGTCTCCGAGCTCGGCATGTACTCGGTGATGTGGTCCGAGCACTGCTCGTACAAGTCCTCCAAGGTCCACCTGCGGACCCTGCCGACCGAGGGGCCGGAGATCCTCGCCGGCGTCGGCGAGAACGCGGGGGTCGTCGACGTCGGTGACGGCTGGGCGGTCGCGTTCAAGATCGAGAGCCACAACCACCCCTCCTTCGTCGAGCCCTACCAGGGCGCGGCGACGGGCGTGGGCGGGATCCTGCGCGACATCTTCACGATGGGCGCCCGTCCGATCGCCGTCATGGACCCGCTGCGCTTCGGGCTGCCGACGACGAGGGACGGCGAACCGGACGCACTGCAGCGCCACCTCGTCGACGGCGTCGTGCGCGGTGTCGGCGGGTACGGCAACTGCGTCGGCGTGGCCAACATCGGCGGCGAGCTGGTGTTCGACGACCGCTACGCCGGCAACCCGCTGGTCAACGTCCTCGCCGTCGGCGTGCTCCGCAGCGACCGGCTGCAGCTGGCGAAGGCCGAGCGCGCCGGCGACCTCGCGGTCCTGCTCGGGTCCTCCACCGGCCGTGACGGCATCGGCGGGGCCAGCGTGCTCGCCAGCCAGGAGTTCGACGAGGAGCTCGAGGCCAAGCGGCCCAACGTCCAGGTCGGCGACCCCTTCCGCGAGAAGCAGTTGATCGAGTGCTGCCTCGAGCTGTACGAGCGAGACCTCATCAGCGGCATCCAGGACATGGGCGCCGCCGGCATCGCCTGCTCGACCTCCGAGCTGGCCAGCGCGGCCAGCCTCGGCATGGACGTCGACCTCGACCGGATCCACCTCCGTGAGGCGTCGATGGAGAGCTGGGAGATCCTCTGCTCGGAGTCGCAGGAGCGGATGATGGCGCTGGTCAGCCCCGACCAGCTCGACGAGGTCCTGGCGATCGCCGAGAAGTGGGACGTGCCGGCCTCGGTCTGCGGCGAGGTCGTGGAGGGCGACAACCTCCGCCTCACCCGCAACGGCGAGCTGGTCGCCGACTGCCCGGCGCGCAGCCTCGCCGACGAGGGCCCGACCTACGAGCGGCCCATGGCACGCCCCGACTGGCTCGACGAGCTGCAGGCCGTCGACGCGGAGCACCCACAGGTCGACGACCTCGAGGCTGCCGCGATGGCCCTGCTGCGGAGCCCCAACATCGGGCGGCCCGACTGGGTCACGCGGCAGTACGACCACCTCGTCGGTGCCGGCACGGTCCTCGGCCCGGGCGAGGGGGACGCCGGCGTGGTCCGGATGCCGGACAGCCGCCGCGGGGTCGCCGTCGCGACCGACGGCAACGGCCGGTGGTGCGAGCTCGACCCGCGCGAGGGGGCCCGCCGCGTCGTGGCGGAGGCACACCGCAACGTCGCGTGCGTCGGCGCACGCCCGGTCGCCACGACGAACTGCCTCAACTTCGGCAACCCGGAGCGGCCCGAGATCATGTGGCAGTTCGCCGAGGCGGTCGCGGGCATCGGTGAGGCAGCCCGGGCGCTGGACGTGCCGATCACCGGCGGCAACGTGAGCCTCTACAACGAGACGCGGGCCACCCCCGACGACGACCCGGTCGCGATCCTGCCCACGCCGGTGCTGGGCGTGCTGGGCCTGCTCGACGATGCCGCGACGGCGGTCGGCAGCAACTTCCGCGCAGCCGGGGACGTCGTCGTGGCGCTCGGTGCCCCGACGGCGGACGGGCTGGCCGGGTCGGAGTTCCAGCGCGTGCACGACGACACCCTCGGCGGTGTCCTCGCGGCCGTGGACCTCGACCTCGAGGACCGCCTGGCCGACGTGCTGGTCGCGGCTGCGGGTGCCGGCCTGCTGCACAGCTCGCACGACGTCTCGGTGGGCGGGCTGCTCGCGTGCCTGGCCGACCAGGTCGGCGAGGGGCTCGGGGTGAGCATCGACGCGCCGGACGACGTCGCGCCGGTGCAGCTGCTGTTCTCGGAGTCGCCCGGCCGCGTGCTCGTGACGTGTGACGCCGCGTCGGTGCCGGCGCTCGAGGGCCTGGCGGGCGCGGCCGGGGTCCCGGTGCGCGTCGTCGGCGAGGTCGGCGGCGACCGACTGCGCATCGGCGAGGTGCTCGACCTGCCGTTGCAGGACGTGCTCGGCGCCGTCCACGGGGCCGTTCCGGACGCCCTGGGCCTCGACTGACGTGCTCGTGGGTGCCCACGCGCCGTCGCAGGTATGCATCGGATGCACTGGCCGCACTGGCGCTCGCTGCGGCGCTTGCAATCGGTAACACTTGCAAGCAGGAGCGGGGCCCCTCGAGACAGGACGCCCCGATGCACACCACCCCCAACCACAGGCGCCGTGCCGCACAGCGCCGTATCCGCGCAGCACGAGCCACGGCCGCCGAGTTCATCGAGCAGCGCAAGCGTGAGATGCAGCGCGACCTCGAACGGCGCGGTCACGAGATCGCCGACGAGCAGCGCCCCAGGGTCGCCTGACCCGTCAGATCCCCGCGCCACCACGCACGGACGCGACCCGGTCGCGTCCGGCGTGCTTCGCGGCGTACAGCGCCTGGTCGGCCGCCTGCAGCAGTGACTGCACGGTCCGTGCCTCCTCACCGTCGGCCGTCGCCGCGCCGACGGAGACCGTGACCCCCATCTGCCGCATGCTCTGGACGAGGCGTTCGGCGGCCACCGAGGCGCCCTCGGCGCCGGCGTCGACGACCAGCAGCGCGAACTCGTCCCCGCCGATGCGGCCCGCGACGTCACCGGTGCGCGCGACCTCTCGCATGGCGTCCGCGACGCCCCGGAGCACCACGTCCCCGTGCGCGTGGCCGTGCCGGTCGTTGACCTGCTTGAAGTGGTCGATGTCGAGCAGCAGCAGCGAGACCGAACCGCCGGCACGGGCCTGACGGGCGAGCTCGGCCTCGAGCCGCTCGTCGAGCGCCCGGCGGTTGAGCAGCCCGGTCAGGGGGTCGGTCCGGGCCTCGGTGAGCAGCCGCTCCTGGTGGGCGATGCGCTCCAGCACCGCCGCCAGCGCCCGCAGCGAACGGGCGACCGAGACGGGCGGCACCTCGGGTGCGCTGAGTGTCATCTCCAGCCCACTGTCGCGGTCCGAGACGGTCGTGGCGTCGTCCTCGTCGAGCATCCCGGACGAGGCGAGCACCTGGACCGGGCCGTCCGGGACCATCGGGTCGTGCAGGGTGATCCGCACGCCGTCGGCGCCGCCGATGGCGCAGAGCGCCTGGGCGACGAGCGACGCCGCCTCCCGACGGCTGGTGACCTCACCGAGGTCCAGCAGCAACCGCTCTGCCAGCACGGCACGACGGTGCGCCGTTGTGGGCGCACCATCGAGCTCTGGCAGCGCGTCCATGACGTCTCCGGGCCGGGTGGCCACTCTCTGATGATGCTGGGGAGCGTAACCCCGGCCACTGCCGCGTCTGCCGACTGCGTACACTGGATCGCGCGTCCCTCCTGCCCACCGTGGAGCCAGTCGTGAGTGATCGGGAGCCGGCCATCGAGTCCGCGCTCCCCGTCCAGGCCCTCCCTGCGGGGACGGACCTGCGCACGTGGGGTGAGGGGCCGCGCGAGGAGTGCGGCGTCTTCGGCATCTTCGCCCCCGGCGAGGACGTCGCGACCGCGACGTACTACGGCCTGTACGCGCTCCAGCACCGCGGCCAGGAGTCGGCCGGCATCGCCGTCTCGAACGGCGAGCGCATCGTCGTGCACAAGGACATGGGCCTGGTCAACCAGGTCTTCAACCCGTCGAGCCTCGCCAGCCTCCCCGGTCACCTCGCCGTCGGGCACACGCGCTACTCGACCACCGGGTCCTCCACGTGGGCCAACGCGCAGCCCCAGTACCGCGAGACGGCGGCCGGCGGCGGGATCGCGCTCGGCCACAACGGCAACCTGGTCAACACCGTGGACCTCGCCCGCGACCTCGGTACGGAGACCGGCGAGGGTGGCAGCTGCAACGACTCCGAGCTGATGACGATGCTGCTGGCGTCGGACATCGACGTGTCGACCGAGGAGGCGATCGCCCGGATCGCACCGCGGCTCAAGGGGGCGTTCTCCGTCGTCGCCTGCGACGAGCAGCGGCTCTACGCCTTCCGTGACCACCACGGCGTGCGCCCCCTCGTCATCGGCCGGCTGCCCAAGGGCGGCTGGGTCGTCGCCAGCGAGACCGCTGCGCTCGACATCGTCGGGGCGATCCTCGTCCGCCAGGTCGAGCCGGGCGAGATCGTCGCGATCGACGAGAACGGGCTGTCGTCCACGAGCTTCGCGACGCCCGAGCCGCACTTCTGCCTCTTCGAGTGGGTCTACCTCGCCCGCCCCGACCACCGGCAGGACGGTCGCTCGGTGCTGGCGGCCCGGCGGGAGATGGGTCGTGTGCTGGCCCGCGAGTCGCCGGTGGACGCCGACATCGTGATCCCGGTGCCGGACTCGGGCCGCGACGCCGCCGCCGGCTACGCCGCGGAGAGCGGCCTCGAGTACGCCGACGGCCTGGTCAAGAACCGCTACGTCGGCCGCACCTTCATCGAGCCCTCGCAGTCGCTGCGCGAGCTGGGCATCCGGCTGAAGCTGTCGCCCGTGCGCGAGATCGTCGAGGGACGGCGGCTGGTCGTCGTCGACGACTCGATCGTCCGTGGCAACACCTCGCGGCAGCTCGTCGCGATGCTGCGCGCCGCGGGAGCGGCCGAGGTGCACCTGCGCATCTCCAGCCCGCCGATCGAGCACCCCTGCTACTACGGCATCGACATGGCCAGCCGCTCGCACCTCATCGCGGCCGACATGCAGGTCGAGGAGATCCGCCAGTTCATCGATGCCGACTCGCTGCACTACATCTCGCTGGACGGGCTGACCGACTGCACGCCGGTGCCCCGCGACCGACTCTGCCGGGCCTGTTTCGACGGCCAGTACCCGATCCCCGTGCCGGGGGAGCAGGTCGAGCTGGCGGCCGGCGACGAGCGCTCCAAGGACCCCGAGGGCGTGGCGACCGCGGGCGACACCCGGCGCGCCTGAACCACCGGGTGTCGGGGAACGGCGGGGTAGCGTCGAGGCCCAGCCCCGACCCTGGACCGCCGCGTGGCCGACCGACCGCTGACGTACGCCGATGCGGGCGTCGACCTCGATGCGGCGGACGCCTCGGTCGAGCGGCTCAAGGAGCACGTGCGCTCGACTGCGCGGCCCGAGGTGCTGGGCGGCATCGGTGGCTTCGGCGGCCTGTTCGAGCTCGACCTCGACCGCTGGGAGCACCCCGTCCTGGTCAGCGGGACCGACGGCGTCGGCACGAAGGTCGACCTCGCGCGCCGACTGGGCGTGCTCGACACCGTCGGCATCGACCTGGTCGCGATGGTCGTGGACGACCTCGTCGTGACGGGCGCGGAACCACTGTTCTTCAACGACTACGTCTCGGTGGGCCGACTCGTGCCGGCGCAGGTGGAGGCGCTCGTCGCAGGCATCGCCGAGGGCTGCCGGCAGGCGGGTGCCGCCCTCGTCGGCGGCGAGACCGCCGAGCACCCCGGCCTGCTGGACGACGACGAGTTCGACCTCGCC
>CAYMGL010000118.1:4253-7987 GCA_964389945.1 uncultured Actinomycetota bacterium | reverse complement strand
GGCAGCGGTCGGCGATCGTGCGGACCTCCTCGAACACCTGCCCGATCCTGCCGGCGAGGAAGGCGCCGCGGTCGATGACCATGTCGATCTCGCTGGCACCGGCGTCCAGCGCGATCTGCGTGTCGGCGAGCTTGACGTCGAGCGACGACCGGCCCGACGGGAACGCGGTCGCCACGGAGGCGACGGCGACGCCGCTGTCGCCGAGCGCCGCAACGGCCGTCTCGACCAGGTCCGGGTAGACGCAGACGGCAGCGACCTGCGGGGCATCGGGCTGGGCCGGGTCGGGGTGCATGGCCTTGGCGCAGAGCGAGCGGACCTTGCCGGGCGTGTCCTGCCCCTCCAGGGTCGTCAGGTCGACCATCGAGATGGCCGCGTCGATCGCCCGGAGCTTGCTGTCCTTCTTGATCGACCGCGACGCGAGCTTGGCGACGCGGTGCTCGAGCCCGACGGCGTCCACGGGGGGCAGGCCGGTGAGGAAGCGGCGCAGCAGCACCTCGGAGTCGGCGGCCTCGGCGACCGACGGGAGGTCGCCGGGGAGCGTCAGTGACATGCGGAGGGTCCTGCGTCGACAGCGGGGCAGCAGACCAGCGTAGGGCGACGGGGGCGGGTGCGTGGCACCGGTCCGGTCACAGTCCGCGGACGGCGCCCCCGTCGACCGCCCAGGCCGCGCCGGTGACGTAGCTCGCCGCCGGGGAGAGGAGGAAGGCGGCCACGCGCCCCAGCTCCTCCGGCTCACCGAGCCGGCGCAGGGGCACGCGGGCGGCGGCGTCCGCACGGACCTGCGCCGGGGTCGTGCCACTGGACGTGGCCCAGTCGTCCTCCAGCTCCCGCAGCCGTGCCGTGTCGTAGCGGCCGGGCAGCACGACGTTGACGCGGACGCCACGTGGCCCGAGCTCGTCCGCGAGCGTCTTGCAGTAGCCCCACACCCCCGCGCGCGTGACGTTCGACGACGCGAGTCCCGCGATCGGCTGCACGGACGAGGTGGACGTGAGGACCGCGATCGCGCCGCCGGCGGTCATCGTCGCGGCGACCTCGCGGACCAGCCGCACCGGCGCCCGCAGTGACACCTCCACGGCCGTTGCCAGCGCCTCGTCGGTGAGGTCCGTCGCCGCGCCGGCGGGTGGGCCGCCGTGGGACACGAAGAGGCCGTCGATCGCGCCGTGCCCGTCATGGGCGTCGGCGATGATCGTCGCGGGCGCGTCGTCGTCGGTGAGGTCGGCGACCACGACGCGGACGTCGTCACCGAGTCGTGCGGCCGCGGCGTTGGTCCGGCCCTCGTCGCGGGCGACGATCGTGACCCGGGCGCCCTCGGCCACGAGTGCCTCGGCGACGGCGAACCCCAGCCCGCTGCTCGCGCCGGTGACCACGACGTGGCGATCGGTGAGTCCCAGGTCCACGTGCAGCCTCCGTGCGTCGGTGGGTGGCAGGCTGCCACGTCGCTAGCCTCCACGTCGTCCGCCAGATCCCCACCAGCCCCGGAGGACGTCCGATGAGCGACGTGTCCGCACCTTCTGTCTCTGTCGAGCTCGCCACGATCGTGGAGCTCTGCAAGCGACGCGGCATCATCTTCCCGACCGCCGAGATCTACGGCGGCGTGCGCTCGACGTGGGACTACGGCCCCCTCGGCGTCGAGCTCAAGGAGAACGTCAAGAAGCAGTGGTGGCGCCACATGGTGCAGCTGCGCGACGACGTCGTCGGCATGGAGCAGGCCCTGCTCGGCCCGACCGAGGTCTGGGAGGCGTCCGGCCACCTGGAGAACTTCGCCGACCCGCTGGTCGAGTGCGCGAACTGCCACACCCGCCACCGCGAGGACACGCTGCGCAAGGTGCAGCTGGGCGCAGAGGACGCGGAGGGCACCATCCAGTGCCCGTCGTGCGGCAAGGAGGAGCTGGGCGACCCCCGCAACTTCAACCTGATGTTCAAGACCCACGCCGGCCCGATCGAGTCCGACGACAACGTCGTGTGGTTCCGGCCCGAGACGGCGCAGGGCATGTTCGTGAACTTCGCGACCGTGCAGCGTGCCAGCCGCAAGAAGCCGCCCTTCGGCATCGCGCAGATGGGCAAGTCGTTCCGCAACGAGATCACGCCGGGCAACTTCATCTTCCGCACGCGTGAGTTCGAGCAGATGGAGCTGGAGTTCTTCGTCGAGCCAGGGACCGACGAGGAGTGGCACGAGCGCTGGATCCAGGACCGCCTCGACTGGTACGTCGACCTCGGCATCCGCCGCGAGAACCTGCGCATCCGCGAGCACGGCGCCGACGAGCTGAGCCACTACGCCAAGCGGACCGTCGACGTCGAGTACTTCTTCCCCGACGAGTCGATGCAGTGGTCGGAGCTCGAGGGCATCGCCAACCGGACGGACTTCGACCTGAAGGCCCACGAGGAGGCCTCGGGCAGCAACCTCACGTACTTCGACCAGCCCAACGACCACCGCTACCACCCGTACGTGATCGAGCCGGCGGCGGGTGCGACCCGCGCGACCCTGGCGTTCCTGTTCGACGCCTACACCGTCGACACCGCACCGGACGCCGACGGCAAGCCGCAGGAGCGGACGCTGCTCAAGCTCGACAAGCGTCTGGCCCCGTACAAGGTCGCCGTGCTGCCGCTGAGCAAGAAGGACGAGCTGCGTCCGACCGCGCGGGAGGTCTTCGACATCGTCAAGCAGGACCACATGTCCGACTACGACGAGACGCAGGCGATCGGTCGTCGCTACCGCCGCCAGGACGAGATCGGGACGCCCTACTGCGTCACGGTCGACTTCGAGACGATCGACGACCGCGCCGTCACCGTGCGCGACCGCGACACCATGGAGCAGGACCGCGTGTCGATCGACCGGCTGCGTGACTACCTCGACGAGCGCCTCCCACGCTGCTGATCAGCGCAGGCGCGTCGTCCAGTCCACCGACCGCCAGTCGCTGGTGACCACCACGTCGGCCCACGCGGCGCGGGCCCGGTCGGCGAAGCGCTCGTCGTCGACGCTCACCACGGTGGTGAGCCCGCCAGTGACGCTGCGCGCCAGTTCGACCCGCCCGTCGAGGCACGGTGCGGGATCGGCGGCGGTGCACACGTAGGCCCGGACGGCGATGAACGCGCCTTCGCGGTCGGGGTTCTCGAACCTGCGGATCAGCCGCAGCTCGAACCGCTCGAGGCGGCTCCCCGCGCGAGCCGTCTCCAGGCCGGGTTCGCGCCACTCCGGGGGCAGCTCGGTGGGCACGACCAGCAACGCCGCGTCGTCCTCGTACCGCGCGGCCAGTTCCTCGAGTCGGTCGGCGACCGTCGGGCGTGCCAGCGCCGCCTCGTCCGCGCCCGCGAACAGCCAGACGGCGAGGCCGAGTGCGCCCAGTGCGACCAGGAGTGCGATCCACGGGCGGCCGACGTCGATGCTCGGTGCGGGCACGTTGCTCCCGTTCGCCAGCACCGGACGGAGGATAGGCGTCCCGGTGTGCCCGGGTGACCGCACGTCGTGCGCCGATGTCGGTCCGGATGCGTGCCGGACGGGTGGGCGTGGCACGTCCAACTCCAGCCCGAATTCCCCAGGAGCACCGTTGCAGCCCATGACCCGGATGGCGATCGTCGTCGCCTGTCTGCTCGCGTGCCTCCTGATCGTGCTGTTCGGCGTCGGCCTCGGCAGGGCCCGGCCCGTCGCGGCAGCGCCCCTGGCGTCGACGTCCCCGACCGGGGACGCGTCACCGTCGCCGTCGTCGAGTCCCGAGCCGAGCCCGTCGCCCGAGCCG